>JAAXIL010000057.1 GCA_012270355.1 Psychrobacter sp. | reverse complement strand
GTGTATTCACAAATCCGCGAGGTGCGCACCGTTCCCCGAGGTTTCGGCGCCTGGGGAGACTTGGTGGTGGGGGGCCCGGCTGGCGGACGGCTCGACTGGCGCTGCCTGCCACGCTGACGGGCTGGGATTGGATAGGACCATGCCACTCGATATAGCAAGAAATATGTAGAGCGATGAACAAATGGTACTGACTAAAAAACTCAAAAAAATGCAATTGCCTAAAGCCATTCAAGGCAATCTAGATCCTGCCACACTTTACGGCTCGCCTGAGACCATTCGAGAGCAAACCAAGCTGATGCTCGATGATGCTTATGTGTCGGGCGAAAAGACGGGCTACATTGCTAACCTAGGTCATGGCATTACCCAATGGGTCAATCCCGATCATGCTAAAGTGTTTATCGATGCGGTGCATGACTATAAAATTTAGCCATAAAATTTAGTCACTAAAATATAGTCACTGCGATGCAAATTTTAAAAAGGTAAAAGTCATTCCATGAAACAAAATAATCAGCACGACAAAATCAAAGTCGCCATCGTCGGCGGAACGGGCTATACCGGTGTGGAGTTGATTCGCCTATTATCCGCTCACCCTCATGCTGAGGTTGTATTACTCACCTCACGCTCGCAAAAAGGCACGCCAGTTGCCGACATTTTCCCCAGTCTGCGAGGCGTGACTGACTTGGTCTATAGCGACTTTGATGATACGGCTAACAGCAATAGTTTGGCAGAACTTACAAAATGCGATGTGGTTTATTTCGCCACACCACACGGGGTTGCGATGACGCAGGCTCAAGGCTTGGTCGATGCTGGCGTGAAAGTGATAGATTTGGGGGCGGATTTTCGCTTGCAATCGCTTGAGGCATTCGAAAAATGGTATAAACAACCGCACGTTTGCCCTGACCTATTAAAGCAAGCAGTGTATGGCATGCCCGAGGTTAACCGTGAGGCTTTAAAATCAGCCAGAGTAGTGGGCAATCCTGGTTGTTATCCGACCACGGCAATTTTGGGGTTAAAGCCAATAATTGATGCTCAAAATACCAGTGAGCAAGCCATCGTCAATTCGCATATCGTTATTGATGCCAAATCGGGCGTATCAGGAGCGGGCAGACAAGCCAAACTTGACCTAAATTATGCCGAAACCACTGATAACTTTAAAGCGTATGGCGTGACGGGGCATCGACACTTGCCAGAAATTGAACAAGGTGTGAATGAATTACTCGCCAGTTCTGTGCAACACCACATCCGCTTTTTGCCCCATCTTGTGCCCATGATACGAGGGATGTTTACCACGATTCACCTAACTCTGACGGATTTTGGTAAGACGCAAGATTTGCAGGCGATTTATGACAAGGCGTATGATGATGAGCCGTTTATTGACGTACTACCGCATGGACAATTGCCCGATACCCGCAGTGTACGAGCCAGTAACCGTTTGCGGATTGCTGTTTATCAAGACAATGAGCGAGGTGAGGCGACCAGTTTAGTGGTGCATGACAATTTGGTGAAAGGGGCATCGGGGCAAGCGGTGCAAAGCATGAATGTGATGTTTGGCTTTGACGAACCCTGTGGGCTTGAGCTTGTGCCTGTTGTGCCATGAATTTTATGCCATAGATTATTATGAATTTATCTCTAATATTCTGAAGTCATGCGTTTTTACAACGGGTTATGCAATACTCATGAACTTCGCTATAATAGGCAAGTTTTAATTTCTGTAATTTTGATTAAATGCCCTTAGTGTGTTTATCTAATTTGACTACCTAAGTTTATGAGTCTAAGCCATGCCCACTAATGTGTCGCCCGATTCTGGCGAAATGATTGATGCCACCCCTGGAAGATCAAAGCCTCGTAAAAAGCGAAATGTCAGTGACGTTCTGAGTCCACTGATGCTTGGATTGTTTGCGTTTGAAATTTTGCTAACTGGCGTTATATCTGCTGTGTTTGGGCATAAATTTGGCTATCAGCGGGGCTATCAAGTCGCTCAAAGTACTGCCAGCGTTGATGAGTTCGATGGTTTGACCGCCGAAGAGGTGAAGTCGCTCAACCTTAAAGTTGAGGTGTTAGATACGGAGCTAAACACCGCCAAACAGGAGCGAGACATCAGCTTGAATAACTTGGCGACGTTACGACAAAGCATGCAAGATTTGGAAGTCACCAATCTGCAGTTGCAACAAATAAACGATGTATATGGTGAAATGCTTAGCAAACAAGGGGGCATCCCGCTACAAGTGGTGGGTGCAAAAATCGAGCCACTGCCCGAAAATGCCTTTGAGTACCGTTTTGATGTAGCCATGCTTGCCAAAGATGGTGAGCCATACCGACTAACACCCAAACTGACTTTACTTGATGAAACCAGTTTAGTTGAAGTACCTCTAGATCCAAAATCATACACGGCTAAAGGCATTGCTCGCATCCGAGGACGATTTATGATGCCCGAAGGCTTTAAGCCGAAGCAGGTTAAGCTCAACTTGTCGGCAGGGGGGCAGCGGGTTGAAAAGTTGTATAACTGGAAATTATCCAAGCCTGTTGCAGACATGCCGATTTCACTGGCTGAAATTCCTGAAACAGACCAACGTCCTGTTACCGAAGATGAAGAATAGTTTTCTAATGTGTAAATTGGTTATGCCATAGTCCGCAGAAAGTATCTCATTTTATTCTGTAAACCCTTACGATTACCAATGATTGAAAAAAATAGCCTAAGTAAATACAAAACAGTGTTTAAATCCACCTCTCTAGAATCGAATGCAATAAGTTTTCGTGGGTTTACGAACGCTAACAAAGACTGGCATCATCCTGCCACGCCAACCATTGATTTGCCCAAAATGAGCGATGACGAAACGGATGAAGAATTTGAGTCCGACGTTTTGCTTGAGGAAGAACCTGAATTTGTTGAACCGCCTATGTATGCGGTCATCATGTACAACGACAATTACACACCGATGGAATTCGTAGTGTATGTCTTGCAGTCAGAGTTTAAGCACAGCTTAGACAATGCGGTGGATATTATGCTGAAAATTCATAACAATGGACAGGGCATCGCTGGCATTTATCCCAAAGACATTGCCGAAACCAAGGCTCAAAAAACCAACCAATTGGCTCGTAAAGAAGGGTTTCCGCTACTGACACAAATAGAACCGCATCAAGGTTAATCCTGTCTAGACAATACGTTGAAAAAAAATGGTTGATTTTTAAGCAGACCAACCTCACTTAAGGAATAAGTGCCACTGCCAGTAGGGGCAGATGAGTAAACAATAGGACAACGTTATGCTTAGTCGTCATTTAGAAATTTCACTTCGCCTTGCCATGACCTTGGCTCGGCAGAAGTCTCACGAATATCTTACCGTCGAACACATGCTACTCGCTTTACTTGAGAACACCGATGCGGTGGAAACGCTCAAGGCGTGCGATGCAGATGTGGGCAGTTTACGCCTTGATCTTGAAGTCTATATCGACAAACACACCCCCAAACTTGCCGAGGGTGTAGAACAAACCCCACACGCCACGCAAAGTTTCGACCGTATTTTGCAACGGGCAATTTTTCATGTGCAATCCATCGGCTCGGGTAGGCAGGTTAAAGGGTCAGATATTTTGGTCTCCATGTTCTCAGAACATGATACCTATGCCGTGTATTTGCTTAAAAAACAAGGTGTTAGCCGTTTAAAGCTCACCCAATACCTGTCGCATGGCGGGGACGAAGAAGACGTAGCAACTCGTCGTGGTGAGTCAAGTAAAGCCGATGACAAATCTGGCAAAGGTAAAAAAAGCCCGCTTGCCGAGTTTGCGACCAACCTCAACGAACGGGCTAAAGAAGGCAAGACCGATCCGCTCATCGGGCGAGAAGCGGAAATTGAACGTACCGCTCAAGTCTTGTGCCGTCGTCGTAAAAAGAACCCGGTACTCGTGGGCGACCCAGGTGTGGGCAAAACGTCCATCGCTGAAGGGCTGGCATGGCTCATTGTCGAAGGCAAAGCCCCGAAACCACTGCTTGAAGCCGAAGTCTATAGTTTAGATGTGGGTTCGCTCATTGCAGGCACAAAGTACCGTGGCGACTTTGAAAAACGCATGAAAGGCTTGCTCGATGAACTTAAAGAGAAGCCAAATGCCATTTTATTTATCGATGAAATTCACATGATTGTCGGGGCAGGGTCATCCATGAGTAGCAACATGGATGTGTCTAACTTGATTAAACCTGCTCTTGCGAACGGGGAGCTTAAGTGCATTGGTTCGACGACTTTTAGCGAATATCGCCAAGTATTCGAAAAAGACCATGCGTTATCACGTCGTTTCCAAAAAATTGATGTGAATGAACCGAGTATCGATGACAGCATTGAAATCTTGCGAGGCTTAAAGCCAAGATACGAAGAATTTCATGATGTTGAATACACCGATGAAGCCTTAGTGAGTGCGGTGCAGTTGTCTGCCAAGCACATTCATGAGCGGTTCTTACCCGACAAAGCGATTGATGTCATCGATGAGGCAGGGGCGTATCGACGTCTGGGGCTTACCCCTGACCCTGAGCAAGTGGCGGATGAAGATGCATTACTTGAGGAATTGACGCAAACCGATAGCCCGTTGATTAAATCGGAAGAGTCAACTGATAGTGAAGCGAGTGATGCCGAGCATCCTGTGGTTGATACCAAAGACATTTATGCCAAAATGGATGCCGAAGACTTTGACAGTTTAGATGACCTTGATGAGGAACTGGACGTAGCAACAAGTGACAATCAAGACGACTTCGAATCAACGCAAATAGATTTGCAAAAATCATCGGAAGACGCCGAGGCGACTAATAGCCAACCGACCATCATTGATGTTGCGGACATTGAAGCCATTGTGTCCAAACTCGCGCGCATACCGCCTAAGTCAGTATCGAACGACGATAAATCGGTGCTTGAGCACTTAGAACGTGATTTAAACCGTTTGGTATTTGGACAAGCCGAAGCCATTAAGTCCTTATCCGATGCCATTAAACTATCACGGGCTGGGCTTAAACCAGCCGATAAGCCGATTGGTTCGTTTATGTTTGCAGGTCCGACGGGTGTTGGTAAAACCGAAGTCGCGAAGCAAATGGCAAATCTAATGGGCATTGAGCTGGTGCGGTTTGACATGTCCGAGTATATGGAAGCCCATACCGCCTCTCGCTTGATTGGTGCACCGCCAGGATACGTGGGTTATGACCAAGGTGGATTATTGACTGAAAAAATCAATCAGCATCCGCATTGCGTACTGTTACTCGACGAAATCGAAAAAGCTCACCCTGACGTATTCAACTTACTGTTGCAGGTGATGGACCATGGCACGTTGACCGACAACAACGGTCGGGTTGCCAGCTTTAAACAAGTCATATTAATCATGACGACTAACGTCGGTGCAGACAGCATAAGCCGTGCTTCGATGGGCTTTACCGAGCAGGATCACAGCAAGGACAATACGGGAGCACTGAACAAAGCGTTTACGCCTGAGTTCCGTAACCGTCTGGATGCGATTGTGCAGTTTAATCCATTGGATAAAGACATCGTGGTGTCAGTGGTCGATAAGTTCTTGGTTGAGCTTCAAGCCCAGTTGGATGACAAAAAAGTTGTCCTTGAAATTGAAGACGAAGTTCGTGACTATCTAGCGGACAAAGGCTATGACCGCTTGATGGGTGCTCGCCCAATGGCACGCCTGATTCAAGATGAAATCAAAAAGCCATTGGCAAACATGGTCTTGTTTGGCGATCTGGCAGACGGCGGTGTGGTGCATGTCACATTGGCGGATGAGTCATTTGACGCCGACCTAGATGATGACCGAAAAGTTGCCTCAAAAGGCAGTCGCATTTTGCTTACGGTCGTCGATGAAACCGATATTCGAGAACCAGATACGGTTTGATGCTGACTATTTACAAGCTGGCTACTTAAAGGGTTTGTGAATTAAAAGGATTATGATTTAATAGAAAGACTGGCTA
>JAAXIL010000149.1:472-5993 GCA_012270355.1 Psychrobacter sp. | reverse complement strand
TATCTGCAGCTGTCGTCCCTGTAGAGAAATTGGGATTGAAGCTTGTGTAAGTATTCAGTGCGAATGGGGCAATTTTATTCGCTCACCATAAATCTTCGAGTCAAAGCGGCAATGTTTTAGTGACCCATTTATTTTTGGCTGACAATGCCGTATTGTGGGGTTATTTTTTGCGTTTTTTAGGGTGAGGATTTTATGGTTCATTTACGGGAAAATACGCGTCATCCGCTGTGGCGACGTCCAAAGCATTATATGGATTTGCCAAGCGATCAGCGCAATGACCATGTGCATTGGATTGAGTTGTTTTATGATTTGGTGCATGTGGTGGCGGTGTTTGTGCTGGGTAATTATTTGAGCCATCATTTGGATATGCACGGGTTTTTGGTGTTTGCGGGCGTGTTTGCGGTGATGTGGCTGGCGTGGCTGGATAACAGTTGGTTTAATTCGATTTATGTGAGTACGGATATTTATCACCGTTTGACGACGACGGGGCTGATTATGCCGGTGTTGATGTCGTCGGCGTCTATCGCTGATTTGGACGGTGAGGGGTGGGGGTTTTTTGCGTTGGCGTTTGCGGTACATCGGCTCATGTTGGGGTGGCTTTATTTTCGGGCGAAAAAGATTGGCGATAGTCTGCAGTGTTTTCCCGGGGAAATGGCTCGCAATTATATGATTTTGGCGGTGGTGTATGCGTTGAGTGCGTTTTTGCCGAAGCCTTGGGCGTTTTATGTGTTTGTGGCGGGCTGGGTGTGGCATACGCTGTGGTTTATTGTGCCGAAGATTGGGGTGTTGCGGTTTGAGCGAAATGAGCCTCGGCACGGGCATTTAGCAGAGCGGTTTGCGTTGCTCATGTTGATTGTGTCTGGTGAGGGGTTTTTTAAGTTGGTGCTGACGCTCGATGAGAAGGGGATTTATAAGCTGTCGCCTGAGGTTTTTGTGAATTATGTGATTGGGGCGATGTCGATTTTTGCGTTGTGTTGGATTTATTATGATTATGCGGGCAATGCCAAACCGAAAGACCGCTCTAATTTGACGTTGTATTCGTGGATGTTGGCTCATTTGTTTTTGATGTTGAGCACGGTGATGGTTGGCGTGGCGGTGGTCGGTGAGGTGAAGGTTGGGTTTTTTGAGCCGTTTCCACTGGGCTATGGGCTGCTGGGCTGTGTGGGGGTTTTGCTATTTTTGCTGATGTTGACGGTGATTCAGAAGTTGACCGAGGAACGGACGGCAGATGCGTTTACGCTGGGTTGGGAACGCTGGTTTGGCATTGGTATGGCGGTGGTGGCGTTGCTGACGTTTCAGTATGTGCCTGCGATTTTGGGGAATTTGATTTGGGGCACGGCGTTGTTTTCGCAAATCGTGATTCCGGTGGTGCGAGGCGTGCGAACGTTTGAGCGTGAGGGGGATTGGTGAGTGATTTTTGGGTGATTGTATTGTGTGGTTATGGTCACTGCCGTTGCTTGGGAAAGCGTTTATCCTACCAATTTGATTAGACATTATTAATTTTGCGGATAGATGATAGAGCTAGGCTCAATAATTACTGCTATGTTAAACCACGATTAGTTAACAACCTCCTTTTACATAAGACTTTTTTAGTTGAGAATCACCAGCCTCTTTGTTACTCTATCGCTATATTGACTCGGGGTGTCAAACTGATAATACAGTTTATCAATTTGACTGAGACATCACCCGTCGAACCTGATGCGGTTCATACCGCCGTAGGGAAGTCGTGTACTCATTGAATGTGTTATGAGTGCATTGTGTGAAGATTAGACGCTATTCAACTGATACAAATTATTAGCGTAAATCGTGATATTTGCGAAAGTTGACATAGCCCTCACCCACCTTGCATCTACTCGTTACGCATCATTAAGTCCTCTGCCTGAGTCTTTTTCTTCATTCCGTTTTTAACAGCATAGCTATTAAAAGCGATTTATAAAAAGGATTCAGCATGACCGCCACTACCTTTGACCCTTCGCAAAGCCGTTTTGATGATGAGGCACAAGACCTCACCCGTAGCCTGCCAGCTTCCAAAAAGGTTTATATCCAAGGCTCACGCCCCGATATTCAAGTCCCGATGCGAGAAATCACCTTATCAGAGACGCCAACTCACCAAAACGAGATGGGCATTGCCCAACAAGGCGAACACAATCCCCCATTTTATGTCTATGACACCTCGGGGGTATATACTGACCCAAATGTCGAGATTAACCTCAATCGGGGACTGCCCAAACTTCGAGAAGGCTGGATAGCCGAGCGTGGCGACACCGAAAAGCTAGATCGTTTATCCAGCGATTACGGCAAAAAACGAGCAAACGACATTACCACTGCCGAACTTCGATTTGCTCACATTGACAAACCACGCCGTGCCAAATCAGACGGCTCGCATACGGGTAACGTCACGCAAATGCACTATGCTCGCCGTGGCATCATCACCCCCGAGATGGAATATGTCGCCATTCGGGAAACGCAAAAACAGCACGAACTGACCGATATCCGTCAACACACAGGCGAGAACTTCGGGGCAAACCTACCAAAGGTCATTACGCCTGAGTTTGTAAGGGAAGAGATTGCCTCAGGGCGTGCCATTATCCCCAATAATATCAATCACCCCGAAAGCGAACCCATGATTATTGGGCGTAATTTTTTGGTGAAGATTAACGCCAACATTGGCAACTCAGCTCTTGGCTCGTCGATTGAAGAAGAAGTCAGCAAGATGACGTGGGCAACCCGTTGGGGGGCAGACACCATCATGGATTTGTCTACGGGCAAGCACATTCATGAAACCCGAGAATGGATTATTCGCAACTCGCCTGTCCCCATCGGCACGGTACCGATATATCAAGCGTTGGAAAAAGTGGGCGGTGTCGCCGAAGATTTGACTTGGGAAATCTACAAAGACACGTTGATTGAACAAGCCGAGCAAGGCGTGGACTACTTCACCATTCATGCTGGCGTATTGCTCGAGTATGTACCCACCACTGCAAACCGCTTGACGGGCATTGTGTCTCGAGGGGGCTCTATCATGGCACAGTGGTGTATTGCTCATAATCAAGAAAACTTTTTGTACACGCACTTTGAGGAAATTTGTGACATCATGAAGGCGTACGATGTGGCGTTTAGCCTTGGTGATGGGTTACGACCTGGTTGCATTCAAGATGCCAACGATGACGCTCAGTTTGGTGAACTGAGAACCTTGGGTGAGCTCACCAAAATTGCATGGGAACATGATGTGCAGGTGATGATTGAGGGTCCAGGGCACGTTGCCATGAACCGCATTAAAGAAAATATGGAACTGCAACAATCGGTGTGTGCCGATGCTCCATTTTATACCTTAGGACCACTGACGACCGATATCGCACCAGGCTATGACCACATCACCAGTGCCATTGGGGCGGCAATGATTGGCTGGTACGGCACCGCCATGCTATGTTACGTCACACCTAAAGAGCACTTGGGCTTGCCAAACAAAAAGGACGTGAATGACGGCATCGTCACCTACAAAATTGCGGCTCATGCTGCAGACTTGGCAAACGGACACCCTGGAGCACAAGCTCGTGACAACGCACTGTCAAAAGCTCGGTTTGAATTCCGCTGGGAAGACCAATTTAACCTATCGCTTGATCCTGATACCGCCCGAGACTTTCATGACGAAACCTTGCCGAAAGATGCCCATAAATCCGCCCATTTTTGCTCCATGTGTGGTCCTAAGTTTTGTAGCATGAAAATCACACAAAACGTAAGGGAATATGCCAAAGGACTGGAAGTGGCTGAAGCCTAATTTAGGCAGTAAGTGTGTGAATTAGCCGAAATTAAGAGGCGTGGTGCATATAAAAATGATTGACAGGACCATGCCCCTGCCCCACGTCCAGCTCATCGGCATGGCGAATGGCTTCGGTCAGGTAGTCTTTGGCGTTGGCACACGCCACGTCTAGCGGTTGCCCTTTGCCTAAGAACGTGGCGATGGAAGCCGAGAGCGTACAGCCTGTGCCGTGCGTGTTGTTGGTGTCAATACGTTTGCTTGCAAGCCACTTATAATCAGTGCTTGGCTCGCTGTTATCGTTTGGTGCAAATAGCACGTCAGCGGCTTGTTGGCCTTGCAAATGCCCGCCTTTTAAATAAACCGCCACGTCAAACTCTTTGGCTTGAGCCAGCATGTCATCTTTGCTTTGAGCTTCAGGCTCACCCAGCAAATCCCCTGCTTCAGGTAGGTTGGGCGTAACCACGGTGACGATAGGCAACAGTTTGTCTTTTAATGCTGATACTGCTTCGTCTGCCAACAGCCTGTCGCCACTTTTTGCCACCATCAAAGTGTCAAGCACTATTTTAAACTCATAATCCAACGTGTTTTGATAATGTATTAAGCGTTCGCTAACCGCTTCGATAATGTCTGCATTGCCAAGCATACCAATTTTGACCGCATGCACTCGTACATCACTAAACACCGAGTCGATTTGTGCTTTGATAATTTCCATTGGCATCAATTCAACCTGTTGCACACCCACCGTATTTTGGGCGGTAACAGCAGTGACCACACACATGGCATAACCGCCACAAGCTGAAATGGCTTTGATGTCGGCTGGCACGCCTGCCCCACCTGAAGAGTCTGTACCTGCGATGGTCAGAATGTTGGGAACGGTTGATTTAGTCATGGTAATTGCCTTATTTGGTTTGTTTTTGCCGATTAAGCCAGTTGGTTTGCCATCGCTTTTGGATTATCCGACGCACAAATTGCCGACACCACCGCGATGCCATCTACGCCCGTGTCCCGTATTGCCTGAGCCGTGCTGGCATCAATCCCACCAATCGCTACCGATGGCAAGGAGCTTTGCGTGATGAGTGGACGCACGCCGTCAATGCCAAATGGCGGGGCATGGTTGGGTTTGGTGTTGGTGGCAAACACAGGACCGACGCCGATGTAGTCCAAATATCTGGCATGTTTTGCCACCATTTCTTGCATTTGCTGGGAGCTATTGACCGACAATCCCAGCCACGCCTCATTGCCCAAAATTTGCCGTGCTTCACTAACGTTTAAGTCAGTTTGCCCAATGTGTGCCCCGTCCAGCCCTGCTTTTTTGGCAATCTGCACATGGTCGTTCATCAGCAGGGGCACACGACCATTGATAGCCTCTTTTAACGCACAGGCTTGAGCATACAGTTCATCGTCATCGGCAACTTTGTCTCTAAGTTGCACAATAGTGACACCGCCATCAATGGCTTGACTCACGGTATCGAGCAGTTGTTGGAAGTTCTGCTTAGTCGTGCCACGACTTACGCCACACAGCGTACGATCGGTGACTAAATACAGGTGTAAATGTTCTGCCATTTGTTGATGGCGAGTGCTGGCGTAGGTATTGCGAATCGTTTTTTTATGAGTCATGTTGTTTGACTTTTAAGCTATAATTTTAAATTGTTAGATAATGCATATGAAAATACGGGTAGAGTATATGCTAAAATAAAAACAGATATACAAAACAATACATGTGAAGATCCTACTTGTTTTATCGAAAATCAAAGATTAAAA
>JAAXIL010000149.1:0-462 GCA_012270355.1 Psychrobacter sp. | reverse complement strand
CTGCGATTTTTTGCAAAATCATATCAATCTTGTGCGAACTCATACTAACACCTCCACTTTTGCCTGCTTTGCCACCTGCTCTGCGGTCAGCACCGTCAACGCATCTAAAAAATTCACATAAAAACTGCCTGTGCCTTGCTCAGGCTGTAGTTCTGCTTTGGCTCGCTCGCCTGCTTGAGCATACAGACACAAGCCTGCCACAACCGCTTCGCCAAGGCTAACATCATCTGCTTTTGCCCCAATAAACGCCCCCAGCACACTGGTTAATCCGCACCCTAAAGCCGTGACCTGCGTCATCATCGCCTCGCCATGATGCACTTGCCATTCCTGCTCCCCATCGGTCACAAAATCCACCTCGCCCGTCACCACCACCACTTGAGCGTATTGGGTCAATGCCCGAGCTGATTTTTTCGCCGATGCCACGTCGTCGCCTGCGCCTGCCCCTTACGACTGTCCTGCCGC
>JAAXIL010000195.1:5054-6036 GCA_012270355.1 Psychrobacter sp. | reverse complement strand
ACATTTCGCTGGGCTTAAGGCTGTCGGTGAGAGTTCCGAAAAGCCATTAATGTATTTTGAAAATAACATAACAGGCAGCTTGGTGTTATTAGAGGCGATGAGGGCTGCTAATGTTAAAAATATAGTATTTAGCTCTTCTGCTACTGTATATGGTGACCCTGAACAACTTCCTATCACAGAAGATTGCCCGACATCTATGCCAACCAATCCATATGGTTATACCAAATTGGCAGTAGAACAAATGATGATGCAGTTAGTACAATCAGACAGCTCATGGTCTGTGGCTGCATTACGCTATTTCAATCCCGTTGGAGCTCATGAAAGTGGTTTGATAGGTGAGGACCCTCAAGGTGTTCCTAATAACTTGCTGCCTTATATCGCGCAAGTTGGTGTTGGTCGTCGTGATAAGCTTTCTGTCTATGGAAATGATTACGATACACATGATGGCACTGGAGTTAGGGATTATATTCATGTGGTTGATTTGGCAAAAGGTCACCTACGTGCTCTAGATTATATAGCTGATAAAACCGGTTATTTCGTGTGGAATCTAGGCACAGGCAATGGTTTTTCAGTATTGGATATGGTAAAAGCCTTCGAAAAGGCAAGTGGTAGAGATATCCCTTATCAGGTTGTTGATAGACGAGAAGGTGACATTGCTGCTTGTTTTGCTGACCCTAAGAAGGCGGCGGTAGAGCTTGGATGGACAACTCAGAAAAACATTGATGACATGATGGAAGACACCTGGCGCTGGCAGAGTCAAAACCCAAATGGATATCAATAAAACGGACGTTATTTTTGCAATAATCAGTTAGGTTGTGTCGTTTTGGATTAGGTTATTAACAACTTTCATTAAGTTGAAAAGAAACAATACGCTATACTGATGATTGCTCCATTTTTTAGGATATCTTGTGTAATGACCCTATCCATGTGGCTGATGGTGTTAATTCTAGTCTCGTTTATCGCGGTACTGCTTAAGTTCCAA
>JAAXIL010000195.1:0-5044 GCA_012270355.1 Psychrobacter sp. | reverse complement strand
TGGAGTAAGGATGGTGTGGTGGAGGAAATTCCGGTTGAAATACTACTATTATTAGATCAAATTATTTATGGGACGCAAGTGCTGGTCTTTATGATCATGCTCTTAAAATTTGGGAGGGATTATCTCAGGTATTAAATTACAATGTTTTGTATTTTCATTAAGTTGAAAATAATAAATACGTTATAAGGATGAGTGCTCCATTTTTTGGTGTATCTTCTTTAATGACCCTATCCATGTGGCTGATGGTGTTAATTCTAGTCACGTTAATCGCTTTACTTGTTAAGTTCCAACAGCATACCACCGCCATTTTTGGCGGTGTTTTGCTACTGCTATTTGCATTAGGTTGGATTGATGCTTCTATATTATTAGAGAATGCGGCGAATGAAGGGTTGGCAACCTTAGTTATGCTGATACTCATTTCATTTGCTCTTGAAAAAACCAGTATCTTGACTCGTCTGACCCGTTTTTTGTTTGCTAAATCTGAGCGTTCCTCCATCGTGCGTACGATTGGATTTTCGGGAGTAACTTCTGCCATTTTGAACAATACAGCGGTGGTGGCAGCCCTCATGAGTAGCATTCAAAGCAATCCGAATGTCAATACGTCTCGGGTGCTGATGCCCATGTGTTTTGCGGCGACGCTAGGCGGGACGATGACTCTGATCGGCACCTCTACCAATCTTGTCGTGAATAGTATGTGGGTAAAAGAAGGACATTCGGCGATTGGTTTTTTTGATTTAACGCCGATTGGTGTCGTGTTGTTTGTGGTGGGTGCGGTGGTTTTGTATTTTACGAGCCTTTTTTTGCCCGCTAGACAAATGCAAAAAGCAAGCATCGACGAGTACTTTGTTGAAGCAAAAGTGGAGGCAACCTCGCCATTGGTGGGGAAATCTGTCGAGGCAGCAGGATTGCGACAGCTAAATGACTTGTTTTTGGTGGAAATCGTGCGAGGCGATCGGGTGATTGCTCCTGTCACCCATTACCGAGTTATTCAAGCTGGCGATAAGCTGATGTTCAGTGGTGATGTGAGTAAGATTCAGCTACTCAATCAGTTTGAAGGACTTAAGTTGTTTGCTCAAACCAATGGGTTACCCATTCAAGAGCTCACCGAAGTTGCCATCAAGCAAGATTCGACACTGGTCGGAAATACCTTAAAATCTACCGGATTTCGGGCAAAATTTGATGCGGCAGTGGTGGCGGTGCGTCGAGACAGTGGTCGGGTAAGTGGCAAACTGGGTGAGGTTCGGCTAAAAGCGGGGGATTTGTTGCTACTGGCAACGGGTCCAGACTTTGCCACACGCCGCAACTTGCGTAAAAACTTTTTTGTGCTCTCTGGCATCACACCAGACAATGTGTTGACCGGATGGCGGGAAAAGCTGGTTGTATTCGGTTTTTTGGCAATGATAGCCATATCTTTGGTGGCAGGGGTGTCGCTCTTTAGCACTGCCATATTTTTATTTGCAGCACTGATGGCGACTAAAAGTTTGAGTGTCAATGAAATCCAAAGGCATTTTCCATTGTCGATTTGGTTGATTGTGGTCAGTGCATTATGTTTGGCAAATGCCATGCAAGCGGTTGGGCTAGACACTCAGATTGCTGAGTTTGCAGGGCATAGTTTAGCGGGGCTGTCTCCCGTTTGGATGTTGATGGGAGTGATGGTGCTGACCATTGCCATCACCGAGCTTTTGACCAACAACGCCGCAGCGGCACTGATGTTTCCGATTGCTTATAGCTTGGCAGCAGGGATGAATATCAACCCATATCCCATTATCCTTGCCGTATGTTTTGGAGCATCTTGTTCGTTTATCAGTCCATTTGGCTATCAGACCAATTTGATGATTTATAACACGGGCATTTATCGTTTTGGGGACTTTGCCCGAGTAGGGACACTCATTACCTTAGTCTGTTTGATTGTGTGTGGTATTATGATTCCAGTGGTTTATCCTTTTTAGTCTGATTTTTTAAACTTTTTTTAACTAAGCGAGTGAATAATGACAAAAGCAACCAATATCGTTTGGCACAATGCCGCCGTATCTACCGACGAGCGTCGCCAACGCTTGGGCAACATCCCATGTGTTTTATGGTACACAGGACTGTCGGGCTCAGGGAAATCTACCCTCGCCAATGCTGTCGATAGAATTCTTCATGAACGAGGATATCCCAATTACTTGTTGGATGGCGATAACGTGCGTCATGGGTTAAACAAAGACCTTAGCTTCACCGATGCTGATCGGGTTGAGAACATTCGTCGCATCACTGAGGTGAGTAAACTGTTTAATGACGCAGGTTTGATTGTCAGTACCGCATTTATTTCCCCTTTCATATCAGACCGTCAAACGGCAAGAGAAATTGTCGGCAAGGACTTTATTGAGATTTTTGTTGACACCCCACTTGAAGAATGCGAAAAGCGTGATCCCAAAGGTTTATATAAAAAGGCAAGAGCGGGTGAGATTCCAAACTTCACTGGCATCGACTCACCCTATGAGTGCCCCGAAAATCCTGAAATTCGGGTGGAAACGCATGGTAAGGACATTGAAACCGTTGCTTGGGAAGTCATCGATTATTTGATCGCCAATGACTACATTAAGATGGTAAAAAAAGCTTAAGTCGGGTACAGGTGATCTGTCATGTCAAATCAAATGTATATCGATATTTTTAATGGGGATGCCGATGGTATTTTGTCCTTAGTGCAGTGGCGGAAAGCCAATCCTGTCGCCAAAGATAAGCAAGTTTTGGTGACAGGGGTGAAGCGTGATATCAGCTTGGTAAAACAGGTAGATACCAAAATAGCACAAGATGCGGTCCTGACTGTATTGGATGTGTCGTTTGATAAGAATGCGGAAGCTGTCGAGCAAATTTTGCCTTTCTGTGAATCGCTGTTTTATTGTGATCATCACAAAGCGGATAAGTTGTTTGATCATCCCAAATTAACAACCAAAATTGATACTGTACCAACGGTCTGCACCGCTTTGCTTGTTAACGACAGGCTGGATGATGCGTATGCTTCATGGGCAGTTGCTGCTGCATTCGGTGATGGTTTGGATGGTGTTGCCAATGAACAGGTAAACCGTCTGGGTTTCAGCGAGGCACAACGAGACCAACTCAAAGAATTTGGCGTGCTTGTTAACTATAATGGCTACGGCAGTGCGGTTTCTGATTTGCATTTTGCCCCTGATGAGCTTTATCTAAAACTGATGAATTATGCGTCACCATTTGAGGTGATTGACGATGCCAGCTCACCATTTGCTACCCTACAAGCGGGTTATAAAAATGACATGCAGCATGCTCAAAATGCTGAGGTAATTGAACAAGGACAGGTTCGAGCAGTCATCTTAGAAGATGCGGACTGGGCACGTCGCATCAGTGGCACGTATGGCAATCAGTTGGCGGCACAGCATCCTGAGCAAGCCATTGTTGTGGCAACAATCAACGACAAAGGGTCATACACCATTAGCCTGAGAGCACCAAAATCAAATCCCTTTGGGGCAAGTACCATTTGTAGTCAGTTTGCCACTGGCGGTGGGCGAGAAGGGGCAGCCGGCGTGAATGAATTACCCATAACGGAATTAGGCAAATTTATTAAAACCGTGCAAAATCATTATCAAGCATAGTTGCTAATCACAATCTATTCTCATCATAAATGCACACGACTATAAATCAGGGAAGTCATGATTACACAAGTCAAGTACGCCGTATTGCCCGTGGCAGGATTCGGCACTCGAATGTTGCCACTTTCTAAGTCTGTACCCAAAGAACTGTTACCGCTTGCCAATAAACCTTGTATTCAATATGTGGTTGAAGAAGCGATTGCCGCAGGTATTGAGCATATCATTCTTGTCAATCACGCCCAAAAGCAGGCGATTGAAAATTACTTTGATATCAATGCGGAGCTTGATAATAAACTCAGGGCAAAAGGCAAAGATGAATTGGCGGATTCGCTAAATTTTCTTCCGAAAAATGTCTCGGTAAGTAGTGTGCGACAAGGTGTGCCTTTGGGTCTGGGTCATGCGGTTGCTCAAGCAAGGAATATTGTGGGTAATGAGCCATTTGCCGTGTTATTACCAGATGTGATTCTAAGTCCGTTTTCGACCGATTATAAAACGGACAACCTAGCAAAAATGTGTCAGGCTTTTAAAGATACGGGCAAAACGCAGATTTTGGTAGAAGAAGTGGCGGACAGTGATGTGCACAAATATGGTATTGCTCGGTTAACTGAAGGCAGAAGCGTGCCAGTAGGTCAGACGGGAGCAGCGGTTAGTGGATTTGTCGAAAAACCAAAACTCGAAGATGCCCCATCCAACCTAGCGATTGTTGGGCGTTATGTGTTCGATGGGGCGGTGTTTGATTATCTAAAAGATGCCAAACCCACTGTCGGCGGTGAAATTCAATTAACCGATGCGATTGATGCACTGATAGCCTCGCATGGCGTGGACATCATGGTGATGACTGGCGAAAGCCACGATGCTGGCAATCTAACCACTTATATGCAAGCGTTTATTGAATTTGCCAATCATCAATTGGTTGGCATAGGTTAGAGCCATGACTCAATCAGTGGCGACTGCTTGGCAAAGATTAACTGAGCTTGCTACCCATCCATATTCGCTTACCGATTTATTTGCTGAAGACAGTGAAGTTACCAGTAATACAAATCATGCAGCCAATGCATGGAACCGAGTAGAGGAGTTTCAGGCTTCTGCTTGTGGTATTCATTTGGATTTTAGTAAGCAGTTAATTGATCAGCAGGTTTGGCACACGTTGCTGGAATTGGCAGAAGAAAAAAACTTGACGGACAAAATAGCAGCCATGTTGTCAGGTGAGGCGGTGAATGTCAGTGAAAAACGCCCCGCTCTACATACGGCTTTGCGTCTGCCTACCGATGCGACGCTTGAGCTTGAAGGTGTTAATATTGTTAAAGATATCCATGACACACTCGATAAAATGGAAGACATGGTTGCGCAAATTCGGGGCGAGCTGTGGCGAGGGGTGACAGGGGGGGCCGTGGCTGCGGTGGTGCGTTTGGGGGTGGGTGGGTCGGGCGGGGGGGGGT
>JAAXIL010000213.1:4031-6078 GCA_012270355.1 Psychrobacter sp. | reverse complement strand
GCAATGGCGGATACCATCACTAGCATCAATCAGCAGGCGAGCGAAGGGGTGGGGTTAGATAAAATTGCCCAGCAAGAAGGTCTAAAAATCAATACCATCAAAGACTATCCTAAAACCGACAACCAAACCGCTTTGAATCAACCCTCAGTAATTGATGCAGTGTTCGATGAATTTTTGATTCAAGATGGTTCGGTGAGTCCTAATATTGATGTCAATGAGACGTCGGTTTGGGTGCAACCTAGCAACTATCGTCCCGTAGCTCCGCTGACCTTGGCTGAGGCGAGCGATGACATCCGTCAAGAACTCGTCAAAGAAAAAAGTATTGAGTTAGCGTTGGCAAAAGCTGATACGCTCGCTAGTCAAGTGAATAACGAGGGTATGGATGCGGTCAGCGTATCGTTTGCAAGCCTAGGGGAGGTGACCCGTCAATCGCCAAACATCAGCCCGAGTGAGGTCACAACGGCATTTAGAGAGCATCATTCGGGTGCGAAGCGGGTCGCTCGAGCGACCAAAACTCGAGCAGGGGCGTCGGTCGTGGTCATAGGCGAAGTCAACAAGCTGAATGCCGATGACATTCCAGATTTCGAAAAACAGCAAGCGGGCATTATTCTAAAATCGAACCGAGGGCAAGAAGAGTTTGCTGACTATTTGGAATTCCTTAAACTGGTGACCCCTGTTGAAAAAAATGAGGCGGTCTTGTCCGAGTTATTATGACCTTCATATTGCTATAAAAAAAGCCACCCAAGCGGTGGCTTTATTAATTAATGGTTAGGCAATAAATAAGTATAACCAATCAAGATGTTAGTCAATCAGTGTCTAAAATGTCTCATCCCAGTGAATACCATGGCAATGCCATGCTCATCGGCGGCGGCGATGGTTTCTTCATCACGCACTGAACCTCCAGGTTGGATAATGGCAGCAATTCACACCTCGGCAGCATTCTCGATGTCGTCACGAAATGGGACAAAGGCATACGATTCCATCACTGCTCCTTGTGTGGTCAGCCCTGCATGTTCGGCTTTAATGGCAGCGATGCGGGCAGAATTAACACGGCTCATTTGCCCCGCCCCAATGCCAATGGTTCGCTCATCTTTGCCATATACAATGGCATTCGACTTGACATATTTCGCGACTTGCCATGTGAATAACAAATCCTTAATTTGAGCAGAAGTTGGAGCCACTTTTGTTACGATTTTGAGATCATCTGCCGTTATCAATCCCATATCTGCGGTTTGTACCAATAGACCCCCTGTCACTCGTTTGTAGTCTAAACCTTGTGCACGCTCATTCGGATTTGGTAACTCACCGCAAATCAGCACTCGCACATTTTTCTTTTTAGCCGTGACGTCCAACACGCCATTATCAATACTCGGGGCAATGATGACTTCAGCAAACTGATTATCAACGATGGCTTTGGCAGTGGCAACTTCCAGTGGACGATTAAAAGCGATGATACCACCAAATGAAGACTCAGGGTCTGTCGCAAAGGCGGTTTGATATGCTTCAGTTTGATTGGCGTTAATCGCCACCCCACAAGGGTTGGCGTGTTTAACAATCACACACGCAGGCTCAGAAAATGACTTAACACATTCTAGGGCAGCATCGGTGTCAGCAATGTTGTTATACGACAGTTCTTTGCCCTGCAACTGCTGAATGGTAGCAATACTTGCTTGTGGTAAATCATCTGCCAAATTGGCTTTATCGATATAAAAAGCTGCTTGCTGATGTGGATTTTCGCCATACCTCAAATCCTGCGACTTTTGCCATTGACTGTTAAAGGTTCGGGGGAATTGCGAAGTTTCTGCTTCTGATTTATCTGGGGTATCTGCACCCTCGGTCAACCGTGTGCCTAAAAAGTTGGCAATCATACCGTCATAATGGGCGGTATGCTCAAAAGCTTTGACCGCCAAATCAAAACGGGTTTGATCTGATAATTGACCCAGTTCGTTTAATTCACTAAGCACATTGTCGTAATCATTGGGGCTGGTCACAATGCCGACATGAGCATGATTTTTTGCGGCAGCTCGCACCATTGTTGGACCACCGA
>JAAXIL010000213.1:0-4021 GCA_012270355.1 Psychrobacter sp. | reverse complement strand
GCAAGCGTTACGTTTTCCTTTGCAACCGTTTCAGCAAACGGATATAAATTGACGTCGACTATAGCGATTGGGCGAATGTCGTGTTCTTTCATCACGGCATCATCTTGACCACGTCTGCCCAAAATACCGCCGTGAATTTTGGGGTGTAAGGTTTTTACTCTTCCATCCATCATCTCACTAAACTTGGTGTAGTCTGACACCTCTGTTACCGTAAGCCCTGCGTCTTTGAGCCGTTTATAAGTGCCACCAGTGGATAACAGCTCAAATCCAGCATCAATAAATCCTTGGGCAAAGTGTTCGATACCCGTTTTATCCGACACAGACAATAGGGCAAACGCTTTAGATGACATAATGACTCCAAAAATATGATTAAAAAATAGATAATAATTAAAAAGGGGAGAAGTGGGTAGTAGTAATAGTATTATAAAATTGAGGTAGTTTTAAACTATGTCATGCTCACACAGTTTTTTGCGGAGAGTACCACGATTTAGTCCCAAAATTTGAGCGGCTTTCGATTGATTGCCACCCGTTTCTTCCATGACAACCTTTAAAAGTGGATATTCAATTTCTTTTAAAACGGTTTGATACAAATTGCAAGGCAAATGCCCTTCAAGCTCATCAAAATATCGCTTGATGGTTTGTTCAACGTGGCTATGCAGAGGAAGGTCGGTACATATGTCGGTTGATGAAGAAAGCCCATGGCCCTTGGAGTTGGGATGATTTATAAGAGAAATGGCTTGCAACGTAGACATAGGTAAAGGGTATAAATGAAAGGCTAATTATTATACATGAGGTTAAGAGATAAGTTTTAATAGATTGGCTCAATGTTAATTGAGGTCACCTCTGAAGAGGCAATCGGCACGGTAAACATAAATAGGGTGACTTGAGAACCGCCAAGTAGTCTATGCGGCGTGATTAAATAATCATTTGGCTCTGCAATAAACTCGCCCGCCACACCAGATGCACCATTGACAATCACTTTAAGATTGGGATAAAGCTGATCTACTGAGCTTGTATTCCTAATAGCTGCCATAATATCGGAGCGGTCACTTTGCCCTTGATGCGAGCGGTGATTGATATTGCTAATTTCAATTTGACTTAAGTCAGCATTTGGCAAAGCACAGTTGAGCATGCTACAGACACCTTGCAACTGACTACGATGGCTGGGTTCTTTAACAAGATTGTCGAGATTAAAGATAACGTACTGGGCAAATAGAAGTAATAAAAGTAAAATGCAACCTAAACCCCATAACAGGGATGCTGGAGAAGGGGAGCTTGAAGATGGGTAACTACTGTTAGCCGAGACGTTTGTAGGACTGGCAAGATAAACAGGTGGCACAGTTGCCGAGATGGGACTATCTGCTTCACCCGTTTCTACCTCAACATCTTGCAGCAGTGCTGATAAATCAGCGTCATTACCACTATCGACCTCTTTGGCATCTATATCTTCATCTACTCTGCCCTCAAGTAACGCTTCAAGCCATGAATCGTCTTCTATATTTGAACCACTGTTGTTGGTATTAGGATGCGTAGATGAGCTTTGCTCAAGCAGACTCTCATCAATATCAGCCCATTCAATATCCTCATCGGAATCGTCATCAATGTACATGCCATCATGAATAAGACCATCATCACTGATATTGGGGGTTTGAGCGGAATCAGACTTGGGATGCGTCATAGAATATCTGCCAGCTAAAATCCAAACAACGACAAGGTGAGATGAAAACTAATATCGATTATTAAATATCACCATCATTAAGCTATGGTAGCAGAACTTAACAAATGTTGCTAGCCTGTAAATTAGTCCCTAAAAACGCCACTCAATCGATGCCAATGTGCATCTTCAGTTTTAGCAAAAGCAAAATCATCAGTTAAGTCAAAATAAGGAGCATAAGCGTCTCGAACATCATCTAATTGCTCGGCAATCAATCCCGATAACACGATTTGAGCATTCGGCTTGCAAAGCGTGGCAAAATAAGGAGCAAGGGTCATGAGTGGTTTGGCAAGGATATTAGCAATCATCATATCGCAGAGAGTGACATTTGGGTCTTTCTCAAACGCTTGCTGAAAATCATCAGGTAAAAATGCTTGCAGGCGGTCTGCCACGCCATTTCGCTCGGCATTTTGCTTGGTGGCGAGTACCGCTTGCGGGTCAATATCCACGGCAAATACCTGCTTTGCACCCAGTAGCAACGCTCCAATGCCTAAAATGCCTGAGCCGCAACCATAGTCAATGACCGTTTTCCCTGCTAGATTGCCGTTTAGGTTTTGTTCGGTGAGCCAGTCTAAGCATAGACGAGTCGTGGCATGATAACCTGTACCAAACGCTAGCCCAGGATCCATGATGATATTCACAGCATCAGACACGGGTGGCTCAAGCCATTTTGGCACAATCCACAAGTGGTTGGCACATTCAATCGGATGATAATGCGACATCCACACCCGCTCCCAATCAGTGTCAGCAAGTGGCGTTATCCATGCTCGTGTGGCGTTGATTTGGCTGGCGATATGCAAAGACAATTCATCCAGTCGTTTGATTTCATTGGTATCGTTCGCATCATCAAGATGTGTAACAGGGAACAAACCTGTAATGATGATTTCATCCCACAACGGCGATTGTCCAGGCATGGGCTCAAACAAAGGTTGATCGCCCGCATCCACAAACGTAATGGATAAAGCATCATTTTCAAGCAATAAGCTTTCTGCCAGTTCGGCATTATCCTTGTCACATTGAAAGTGTAATTCTTGCCACGCCATATAAATCCTTAAGACTTAAAATAGAGTTTCCTAAATTTAATCAAGCTACAAACTTCGCAATACTCGCTGGGCTTCATTTACGGTTGGCTGATGACCTCGAGCCTGTGCTGACCGCAAAATCAGTTGCCACAGAGCAACTTTACGAGAGCGACTTTGGGCAACGGTTAAGCCACGCCGTGCCATCGCTTCGGCTTTGATGGGTTGATTTTTTTTAAGTGCCACCTGTCCAAGATAAAAATATACCGCTGACGACTGAGGAGCGAGACGTTGAGCACGAGTAAACGAGGTTTCGGCATCGCTTAATCGTCCTGCTCTAAGCTGATTAATCCCTGTGTCCATTAAGCGTCGAAATGCAGGAATGTTATCGCCATTTTGTAAAACAGTCGGAGTGCGAGTGGTGCTAGCACTGCCTGACATACGACTTGAATTTTGTCGTGCTTGCTCTAGTAGGGCTTTTTGCTTTGCCTCGGGGTCAGCAGGGGGTAGTTGAATGACATACACGTCATCGTTTGGCATTGAACCCGCGATAGGATTTTGCTCGGTAGGGTAGGGTAGGGGGTGTGGTACAGACGAAGTAGGGGTCGGGGTAGTGAGTACCCTTGATGAATTTACGGTTGCGTCGTCGGTCTAGGGAATGGGGGCGAAAATCGGTTCGCCGTTTTGATTCGGATTTGCAGTTTGAAATGGCTCTTGAACGGGTTCAAAGACGGGTTCTTCGATTGGCTTAAAAACTGGCGGTTTATTGGTGATATTGTTTTCAGAAGTCGCTATTCCAATGTTGTCATCCACGTTGTCTATAGATTCCTCAATACTGTCATTTGCTGCTGCATAGCCAATGTCATCAGTTTGTGCATCAGTGACAATAATAGGTGCAGTGGGCGTGGTAGAAACTGTAGGCGAGGGAGAGGTGACGGGTGCGGTTTGACACCCAGTTAGCACTGCCACCACCACGGTTAGCAAAGCGAATAGAATTGAATGTTGCCCAGCCATATTTTTGACCATCGTTGTATGCCTAAGAATATTGTGAATTGTTATCGATTAAGGTGCGTATGCTAATTTATTAAAACCATTCCACCGCTTTATCATACCAAGTATCCGCCCGCTCCTCAGCCGAAGGACTGGCAGAGCCATCATCCATAACTGGGGCATCAACATTGGTATTATCAGTGTCGGTCACTCCGTCGGCGTTTGCCTCAGCTGGAGTGCCCTGTGTTCCATTGGCAGTTGAGGGGTGTTCTTGTTGCGACATGATCCACTCACCCTG
>JAAXIL010000100.1 GCA_012270355.1 Psychrobacter sp. | reverse complement strand
TTTTGGTGCATATGCCAGCGGTTTTGTTTGTCACAGTTTTGCCTTTCTCATCATTACCCTATGCGATACAGATAATAAATACGCTAAACTACCAGTTTTTAAGTTACAACCAATCATGAAACACGCTTCCTGCTTATTATTAACTCTCATATCGCTAACTACCCTCACCGCCTGTGACCGTTCGCCCGAGTACGCTTATTTAGAGGGCGAAACAATGGGCACGAGTTATCACATTCGCTATCAAATGCCCAACAATATTTCTGAGGCAGACATTAAAGCTGACATTGATGAGCGGTTAGAACAAGTCAACGCCAGTATGTCGACCTATCAAGATGATTCGCTAATCAGTGAGTTTAACCGCTTACCCGCAGATGAGGTGATGACGGTGGGTGCGGATTTTGAGGCAGTGACGACAACTGCAAAAGAGGTTTACGAGCAATCAAACGGGGCATTTGACCCCACGGTGATGCCATTGGTTGAGCTGTGGGGCTTTGGTAAAACCATGACGGTGGATAGATTAAACAGTCCGCCAAGTGACATGGAAATCTCGCAAGCCAAATCCTTGTTAGATTTTAATGGCATTACATTAGATGGCATGACGATTCGAAAAGACAAAGACGGCGTGGGCTTAGATTTTTCTGCCATTGCCAAGGGCTATGGTGTGGACGTGATTGCCGACGTATTGAAAGATTATGAAATCAACAGCTATATGGTCGAGATTGGCGGTGAAGTGGCGACACAGGGCGTGAATGACGGGTTAAAGCCGTGGCAAATTGCCATTGATGCCCCCGTGATTGACAGTACCGTCAGCGCTCGAGCAACCATCGAAGGCATCCGTCCATCGGAATGAGGAACTTTAAACCTTGCCACGTCAGGCAACTATCGTAATTCGGTCATATTTGATGGCAAACGCTATAGCCATACGATTGATCCGACAACAGGCTATCCAATTGTGGGCGGTGCTCCGTCGGTGTCGGTGGTAGCGGACAGCGTGATGCTTGCCGATGCGTGGGCAACGGCACTCACCGCCATGCCGTATGATAAAGCGTTGCAAATGGCAAGGGACAAAGGGCTAGCCGTCATGTTTATTGTACCCAAAAATGACGTGAACGATGCTACAAACACGACAAGTTTGAATTTGAGTTTGGAAGATTGGGAAGTGGTGCAAACACCTGCGATGGCGAAGTTACGGGAAGGGGATTAAAGTAGAAAGCGAAACTTTTAAGGTTAAATCAAGCTGATTTTACCGTTTTTTTAGCATCGCATAATAAAAGCCATCACCACCGTGAGCATCCAACGGCAAACATTGCCAACCGATGGGGCGTTTAAATTGGTTGGACAAGTTCAAATCAAAATCAACCGCTTCAGCATCGGCGTGGGTCGCCATAAACTCAGCAAGTTGTTCTTCATTTTCTGCCTTCAAAATAGAGCAGGTCACATACAGCAAGCACCCTCCATCTGCCAAACTATGCCACAGATTATGTAAAATACTGGCTTGTAAGGTGACGGTTTGCGACACGTCCGCTTCAGTACGAAGCAAACCAATATCAGGGTGACGACGTATGACGCCCGTTGCCGTGCAAGGGGCATCGAGCAATATGACATCAAATTTTTGCGAGAAATTTTCTTGTCCAAAAATGGTGGCATCGGCGGTTTGGATAGTTATTAGTGCTTCGTCGTCTAAATGCAAACGGGTTAAATTTTGCTTTACTCGTTGTAATCGGTTGGGCTCATTATCAATGGCAGTTAAATGTTTCATGTGAAACTTTTTGCTATTGACACGGCTATTTTGTTCAGCCAATTCAAGCAAATGAGCCGTCTTGCCACCTGGGGCACAGCACGCATCCAACACATTAAGCGGTTCGCTTGCTTCACTTGATAAACCTGTCAACAACAAATGCCCTGCCAACTGAGCATGCAAGTCCTGCACACTCACCCAGCCCTCAGCAAACTTCGGCAACTCATTTATTTTTACACTTTCATTAAGCCGTATCGCCTGAGCATGGCTATGAGCATTTTGCAAACCTGTCGAAACGATTTCATGCTCTATATTTGTGTCATCCAATAAGTTTTCATAGTCTTGCACCGTACAAAACTTGGTATTAGGTCGTAAAAATATTGGGGCAGCAAGACGTAAGGCTTGGGTCAACTCGTTGTACTGCTCGCCCCAGTCTTGTTTGAGTTGGCGAGCCAGCCAGTTGGGTAAACTATGATTTTTATCGGCAAGTTTGCGGTATTTAGCAGGGTTTTTCGCCACTTTACGAAGTACGGCATTGACCAATCCCGATGCTCGGGCAAACCCGATTTGTTTCACCGCTTCAACCGTCTCAAAAATACTGGCGTGTTCGGCAACATCTAAATAAAGCAGTTGTGTCATGCCAACTTGTATCGCCGTGCGAACTTGGGTTTCATCAATGGGCTTGTCGGCAAGCTTATCGACAAGGCGGGCAGTGGCATGCCAATGCCGAAGAGTAGTCAATAGCAACGCATGAACAAAGGCTTTGTCGTCAGGCGTTACCTGTTCAAGCAGGTTAGTCAATAAGGTCGCAAGCGACTGTCCTTGCTGAATAGCCAGCAGGGTTTCTATGACATGGGTACGGGAAGATTTGGGCATGTTTTATTTTCGGGTAATTTCGTTAATAATACTGAGCATCCTCTTTATCCTCGGCACAATAGGCTTGACGCTTTAATCATTACGGTAAATCGACCACAAACCTATCTCCATCGTCCAACTGTCCGCCCTGACAAATCTGCTCGGCAGTGAGCGGTTTACTGCCCGCAAATTGCAGTTTGGTTAAGCGTAAGGTGGTGCCTTGTCCGCACGCCACCAAAATGGCTCTTTTTCCGACGCTAATTACCGTGCCTGCTGGCTTATCGGTAGTTTGGCTGGCATTGGGCGGCATGGCAGCCACGCCTTTCACCCGCTTCGCTTCGCCTTCGGGGCTTTGTAAAAACGTAAATGCACTTGGGTATGGCGTCATGCCTCGGATTTGTCGATGAATCATCTCATCTGATTGCGTCCAGTCGATTTGTCCTTCTTCCTTCGTCAATTTCTCCGCATAGTTGGCTTGTTCGTCATTTTGGGCAGTCGCATTGGCTTGATAGGTGTTTAAATCCTGCAAAACAGTTACGATAGCTTGCCCACCCAATTCCGCAAGTTGGTCATGCAAACTTGCCGTGGTGTCATCAGGTTCAATCGGGCAAGCCACTTTGTACAGCATATCACCTGTATCTAATCCTTTGTCCATCTGCATGATGGTGATGCCTGTCTCATCATCGCCCGCCAAAATCGCACGATGAATGGGGGCAGCTCCTCGCCAGCGTGGTAATAATGACGCATGAATATTTAGGCAACCTAAGGTTGGTATGTTTAAGACACCTTGGGGCAAAATCAAACCATAGGCAGCAACCACCATAATGTCAAACTGATAACCTTCTAAGGTTTCACGTGAAACTTTGCCTAATTCATGCTTTAAACTAAAGCTTATTGGTTGCTCTACAGGTAGGTCATTTTCTAATGCCAACTGCTTAACAGGCGATGCGGTTAGTTTTTGCCCTCGTCCTGCCTTGCGGTCAGGTTGCGTATAGACTGCTACGATGTCGATATTCAATGCCTCGCTATGCTCAATTAAAGCTTTCAAGGCAACGGCAGCAAACTCAGGCGTGCCTGCAAAAATAAGACGACGGGGAGGATTTGACATATTCTAATCGCTAGTAAATCAAGATTTTAGGAAGGGCATGATATTACCATAGCTGCGATGATGCTACACTATTGCTATCGCTTTTGGTTTGGACGACTGCTTTATTTTTTGCCGTCATGAAAAAAAACGCACCTTATTACAGCCTGCTCAGATTTTATGTGGTCACACTGATAGTGATGACTACACTTTGTTATGTGTTGTTGTTCTTTCAATTGAAAGCTCATCAACAAAAAACCAGTTTGGCATTATTTCATGACATTACAGATGATTTGGCACATCAATTGGATGAATTAAACAGTGACGACATTCATGATGTTGCATTCTCACACGCCGACAATAAAGGCTTAACATATCGGCTAATGCTTATAACCCCTGATGACCAAACGCTCATTCACACCCACCATCACCCAAAACAAAAAGATGAGCCTTTATTCGTCCTTCCATACTGGCAGCCAACAGAAAATCAAAAAAACAGCTACGATATAGATAGTCAAGAGCTTATTGGGTGGATGAATTTATCAGATGGCTATCAAGCCTATGTACAAATTTTGCATCCACCTATGGCATTTAACTGGCAAAATCCTATGTATTGGTTGCCAATTTTATTAGCATTGTTACTTTTTTTGATTTGTATGATGCTGCTACTTACTTATAAGTCTGCTTGGCGACAAATTATCAATTATGCCAACACCTTTCCAACCAAACTTAATGACCCGTACACACTCTTAAATGAGCCTGAAATCGGCATCGGTCAAGAGTTTAGACGGCTGACTCATAGTCTCAATCGTATCAATCAACAGTTGCATTTAGGCTATCGTCGTCTGCATGCTGTGAATAAACGCCTGCATAGATTAACGGATCACTCACCCCTACCTTTGTTAATGATTGGGCGAGGCGGACAAATCACTTTTTTTAATCGTCGGTTTGAACAGGCTTTTATGACAGCTTTTCAAGAAGATGTGTCGTATTACCTGACCGATTTTTTGACAGGGAAAGATAAGCTTACCCAACACCACTTAACCCAACTTGGGGAACTCAAGACCAATCAAACATTTATGGTCAGTAGCCTTGATAACAATCAGGATTATTTGCTAAGTATTCAACCGATACTGGGCAATCAGAGTCAAGTACAGGGATTTTACGCCTTGCTGACAGAGATTACGTCATTTACGACTGAGCTTAAAGAAATCGACATTAAGATTGGACAACAAGCAGATAAATTGGTTGAGTTTAATCAGTTATGGTCAGTATTGGGTCACGAACTGCGGACTCCTCTGTCTGGGATGATAGGTTTGCTCGAGCTCATGTCAACAGACAATTTTAATAGCGAACAACATGATACCTATCAAACCCTCAACCAAACCAGCCAATCCATGCTTGGCATGCTTAATGACATGCTTGATGCAGCGAAAATGGAAGCAGGGAAATTACAGGTCGTCATAGAGCGGGTCGATATTTTTGAGCTATGTCATCAAGTGATGGATTTGATGGCAAGCAACGCACGGCGGCAAGGTATTGAGCTGTTGATTCATTTTGAGTCTGACTGTCCTCGATATTTAGATACAGATGTTGGTAGGTTACGACAGTCGCTTATGAACTTGATTGGAAATGCCATTAAATTTACGCAAGAAGGCTATGTAGGGCTAGAGGTTAATTTGATGCGAGGCGGTGATGGCAGTTTTCGTGAAATGTCGAAAGAGGCTGGTCACCCAACGTTATCTCGCAAGCATTCAGGGTGGTTATGTTTTTCTGTAAAAGATACGGGTATTGGCATCTCTGAGGCGGATAAATCCAAGCTTTTTTCGCACTTTAATCAAGCCAATGACTCCATCAGTCGACAGTTTGGTGGGACAGGGCTCGGGCTTGCCATTTCTAATAATTTTGCCCAATTTTTGGGTGGGTTTATACACGTGGATAGCGTGTTGGGGCAAGGCAGTGAGTTTAGTTTGTGTCTGCCTTACGATGTAGGAGAGTCGGCACAGATATACGATTTTAAGACTGACTTTAGTCATTTTTATTTGTTTGCGTTTTGCTATCAGGAATTTTCGGCAAAAGCACTGCGAACCTTGTGTGAAGTTTTAGGCATCCATTCGGTCATTCAAACCGAAATCAACCAAAGCTGCATCGAGTCAATTGGCACAACAGATCTTCAAGATAAAACGCCTATTATTTTGATGGATAATGAACTATACACTCATCATAATATTCCTGAGCTAATAGAATTTTTTCCGTTCGTAGACGAAGCTACAAAGCTATTGTTTAGTATGAGTCCCGAGGCAGATCTGCCGCCTGAGCGTTTGTTAAAATTTGATGGCTATCTGAGTAAACCGCTCAATATTAACGATTTATTGGCACAAATCACACACTTATCACAAGAAGATATCGGTCAAAAAGGCACATCTTTTGTCGAGCAAGCTTATTTTGAATTCATGCAATCTATTGAACTTAAGGGTTTGAATCACAATAACGAATCATCGTTAGAAAAACTTCCCTTATTGACACACATAACTTTTACCAAAGCCCACGACCAGTATTCGATCTTAAATGCTCCATATTCAAAGCACTATATTAAATACCACTTGCAAAACCCAGAGGTTGGCAATAATTCTTTGAACCATCATTTAATTTTAGTCGCCGAAGACAACCCCGTGAATCAAAAAGTCGTCAGCAAATTACTGCAGAAAATGGGCTATCCATATTTAATTGCAAATCATGGCGAGGAAGCTTTGTCTTTATTATCCATACATAATGTTGACTTGATATTAATGGATTGCCGAAGGCCCGTGATGGATGGCGTTGAAACCACCAAACGGATTAGATCTAGCCAAAATTCACTGCCAATTGTTGCCTTGACAGCTGGCGACACAGATGCAGACCGCAAAGCCTGTCTTGATGCAGGCATGAATGCATTTTTATCTAAGCCCATCAAAAAAGATGCCCTTGAGGCAATTTTGGCGAAATTTATGATATAAAAAACGCCATGATTTTCATCATGACGCATTACAAAATGTGGTGTAGAAGACCTAATTATTTAGCTTTTGTTTTAAAAGTTAATTTCTTAAGCTGAGCCACGCCACCATTTACACTGACGTTATAAGTCACGGTGTACATTTGAGCAGGTTTTAATGCCACATCTGGCATTAAAATCACTTGATTAGCTTGCAACCTATCGTTAGGGTCATTAGTACTGTTCAATTGAAGCAATTTAACCGATTGATTTGCGGCATCTTTCATCACCGCATTGGTAACTTTAATATCATCGTTTGCATAGATGTAAATCGGCTGTCCAATTGGGTTTGTAGCTAAGTTGCGACTTGTACCCTTGAATGGATTGGGCGATTCGTGTCTGAGTTCAAACTGCGTGTCTTCAATGCCATCGCAAGGATAACTCACCACGCCATCAACCTTACTTAATGACGTGCCTCGCGGTGTACCCATAACTATCTCTAGAACACTGCCAAACGTGCTGTCTGAGGATTGAATTGGGGCTTTGAACCTGCCACGAACATAGCTGATACCGACTTCAGTGTAGTTAGGGCTAAGCAACGTTGCCATGTGATAAGGGGCAGCAAGCAATCCTTTAATGCTACTTAACGCGATATCAGTATCATTGGTGGCATCGTAATACGCTTGATTGTACCGCAAAAAAGATAGGTTTTCAGTCAATGCCCGATAGTCATAATTAACAGCTTGAGCCTGGTTTTTTATATCCCCTGTCTGTACACGCTCAGCCACTCCTAAACCTGTATAGAAAGGGTTCGCTTTGTCAGTCTCATTATGACCTTCGAATGAATTCGAGCTATTCTTGCTCGCATATCTCAAATAATTGGCGTGATTATCCGCTGCCTTCTTAAGCTCCTCATCAGCCCCTAAGCTACCGAATCCACAGGATGTACGACGGGTATTTAGACGGTTATAAACAGCAAGATCACTGCTTGCAAGCTCAACAACGTCTGCATTTGTGGGGTTAGCAGGATTAACCACTTGTGTCGTATCTTGCTTTTCAGTAACTACAGGTGTGGTAATAACATCCGTAATGACTTGCGTACCATCTTTCTCAGTCAACTCGACTTGATCTGTCTTTTCAACCAATTCGGTTGTTGAGTCTCCAGTTACCGGAGAATTTACTGAAACTTCTTTATTCGAATTTGATGACCCTCCTGAAGAACCACTCCCACAAGCAGAGAGTAAAGCAACTGACAAGGTGATGACAGAGAGTTTAAGCGGGTTTGACAACGTGATTAGATTAGAATTGCTCATTGTTAAGATTTCCTTATACTAAAATGCAAAACTTAAAAGATAATTTCAATGCCGCAAACATAACAAATAAAAAATTACAATCCTATAACGATCCGATGAACGTTATATTTAATAACGTTTTCAACAAAAGAAATAAACTTAAGTCTTCCATCGAGATTACAATTACACTTGACAAACAATTGTTAAGTTAAACTTGCTAAAGACTATCTAATTAGCTGATTGTAATCGCTCTAAATAGCGGGCAATTAAATCCACCTCAACATTAATCTTTGAGCCCAACTGCCAATGTTTGGCGATATTAGTGACCTCACTGGTATGCGGAATAATATTGAGGCAAACTATGTCATCTTTGACAAGGTTAGTGGTCAGGCTAATCCCATCTAGCGTAATTGACCCTTTGGTAGCGACATACTTTTTAAGTTCAGTGGGTACTTTGACCTCAAAGTAAATCGAGCGGGCATCTTCATTAATGACAATAATTTCTCCCACGCCATCCACATGACCCGATACCATGTGACCGCCAAAACGGGTGGTAGGCAACATGGCTTTTTCTAAATTAAGCACATCGCCTGTTTGCCAGTATTGCATGGTAGTTTTTGCTAAGGTTTCTCGAGACACGTCCACTGCATAGCTATTATCAAGTAATTCAATCACCGTCAAACAAATGCCATTACAGGCAATCGAATCACCCAGTTTAACATCGCTAAAATCTAAGTCATTAGAGGCAATGGTCAGTCGTATGTCTCCGCCGACTTCAGCCATCTCCATCAATTTACCTGTACTTTCAATAATACCAGTGAACATTGCTACCTCAATATCTATTTGAATTTGATTGTGGATAACTTTGGGGAAAGTTATCCTTTTTATCATAAAACCAAATAACTTAAAAACTTATCCACAACCCTAATAAATAATTCGGAACTATGGGCTAGATATCTGTTCCATGTGGAACGCTTTAATATAAAGGGTGTAAGCTAATCTTAGCTTTGAATCTTTTTCAATTGTATAAGCTTTTCCACAGTTTCACATGAAACCACAAATCACACTTTAAAAATTATAAATAAGTGGATAATACCTGTGGAAAAGTTTGTATAAAAGCATGGGTTTCATTATCACACATAAGCCCAGTATACATATTGTTTATGGACGCTTATAAACTAATTTTAAGTCATTACCGACTGTTTCATGTGAAACTAATACATAACGATACTGATTGGATAATTGTTCAATCGATAAGGTGAGCATCGGATTAGTCGTTGACCCTAAAATACAAGGGGCTTGATAAACAATTAATTCATCTACCAAATTTGCCTGTATAAAACTGCCAGCCACGCTCGCTCCCGCTTCCACTAATACATCATAAATCTGATGCTCAGTCACCAGCGTTGACAATAGCATTTCAAGATTATCTACTTGCCAAATTTGCGTACCATCTAGTTTTAGGACTTGAAAATCCGACCCCTTAGACAACCTACCTCGTCTGTCCAAAATTATGACTTTGGGTTGTGGAATGTCATCAACCTCAATCCCCAATTGATTAGAACGCACCGTCAGACTCGGATTATCGTCAATAACGGTTTGTGAACCGGTGATTATCGCCCCACTCAAAGCCCGCAAGGTTTGCACATCTTCACGAGCCTCGACGCCCGTTATCCATTTAGACTCACCCGATGCCATCGCTGTGCGACCATCTAAACTACTGGCAATTTTGAGTCGTACATAAGGCATTTGCGTTCGCATTGCTTTTAAAAAGCCTTTGTTTAGGTCTTCCGCTTGGGCTTGCAGAACTTCCGTTGTCACTGCAACCCCTGCATATTTGAGCATTGCCACGCCTCGTCCCGCTACCTTAGGGTTCGGGTCAAGCCCTGCAATGACCACTCTACCAATGCCGGCATCAATTAATGCCTTTGCACAAGGTGGGGTACGTCCCGTATGGCTACAAGGTTCAAGCGTAACGTAAGCCGTTGCGTCACTTACATCCAGCCCATTCGTCTTAGCGTCTTGTAAGGCGAAAATTTCGGCATGAGGCTGACCTGCTTTAGGATGAAAACCGGTGCCAACCACTTGCCCTTGTTTCACTAATACACATCCCACTGCTGGGTTTGGACGTGCGGTATAGATGCCTAGTTTCGCTTCAGCAATGGCAAGACTCATATAGTATTGGTCTTGATTTATCTGAGCTTGAATGGAATGTGATGATTGAGCGTGGGACATGGGCGAGGTATGTAAAACTTTGGCGTAGTCGTATTAAAGTGGAATCGTGAAGAAGTGAGACTTTGTCATTTACGATTTGGACAGCGTATCGTCAATAGGGGACATATTATTAAGGTTATCCACTGTTCCTGATTGAAAGTTTTGCAGTTCTTGGCGAAACGCCTCAATGTCCTGAAAATCTCGGTAAACACTGGCAAACCGTACATACGCCACATCATCCAAAGCTTTAAGCTCACTCATTACCACCTCACCAACCGAGTTACTACTGACCTCACGCTCACCTTGCTGACGCAAGCGTTTCTCGATGCGACTAATTAGAGCTTCGATGTCATCCGTGGTGACGGGGCGTTTTTGCAGTGGCAATTGAATGGAACGCCTGAGCTTTTGAGCATCATAAGGCTCGATGCGACCACCGGTTTTAATGATGCGAGGCATCACGACTTCGACGATTTCGAACGTCGTGAATCGTTCAGCACATTGGTTGCACTGTCGCCGACGACGCACCTGCGTGCCTTCCGCACATAATCTGGAATCAACAACCTTAGTATCAGTGGCATTGCAGTAAGGACATAGCATAAAAACTCTTTTAAATTAACCAATTAAAACGCTATTTATCAACAAACTATTTACCAATACAGAAACTGCTAAAAATCCGTCCCAGCAGGGCATCCGAGGTAAATTCGCCTGTAATCTCGCCTAAATCTTGCTGAGCCAGCCGCAAACTTTCGGCAACCAATTCACCTGCTTGAAATTCAAGTAATTGCACGCTTGCATCTTGCAAATGGGTTAGGGTACGACGCAGGGCATCGATATGACGAGTTCGAGCTATCAAACTGTTTTCAGGCGGATGAAAGCCAACTTTAGCTCGTAATTCACTAATCAAACTCTCGATCCCCTCACCCGTTTCACATGAAACATTGACTTGTAACACTGTATTTTTAGATGAATAATCGCCTAGATTTGCAATTTTAATAGTTTCAGTATCGGGTAATTTACCATCAATCTGCTTTGTGATTAAATCCTTTTTATTACCAATCAGCATCAATTTATTTTGTGCGATAAGCGACATCCAATCGTCAGACAAAACCTCATCAAGCAATGCTTCCACATCGTCGGTTTCGCTTAGATCATAAAGTACCATCAACACATCCGCTTGAGCGATTGCCTGCCTTGTGCGTTCGATACCGATACGTTCCACCACATCATCAGTTTGGCGTAATCCCGCCGTATCGGTCAGATACACGGTCAAACCATCCAGCACCAAGGTTTCCTGCAAGGTATCTCGAGTCGTACCCGCCACCTCAGTGACAATCGCCCGTTCAACCCCTGCCAACCGATTAAGCAAGCTTGATTTGCCTGCATTGGGTTTGCCCGCCAACACTACATTCACGCCATCTCGCAGTAATTGTCCTTGCTGAGCAGTGGCTAAGGTTTGTCCAACGTTTTCAATAAGGGTCTGCAAACGATCAGCAATTACCCCATCGCCCAAAAAATCGACATCTTCTTCATCAGAAAAATCAATACTTGCCTCAACGTACAGCCGAAGCTCAATCAGGCGTTCTAATACCGCATGAATCTTTTTTGAAAATTCACCAGTTAGCGACCGCATGGCACTGGTTGCTGAAGCAATGCTCGTAGCATCAATCGCATCAGAAATTGCCTCCAACTGCACCAAATCCAGCTTATCATTTTCAAACGCACGATAAGAAAATTCACCCGCCTCGGCAGGTTTTGCTCCCAATTCATACGTGCGACTCAGCAACTGGTTTTGTAAAACCACCCCACCATGTCCTTGTAGCTCGATGACATCCTCACCTGTAAAGGAATGGGGGGCTTTAAAATACAGTACCAACCCTTCGTCGAGTATCGTACCATCTGCCCCATAGAAACGGCAAAACGTGGCAACACGGGGTTTAAAAGTGGTTTTGTTCGTGAGAGTTAGAGCAATGTTTAGCGATTTTGAGCCAGAGAGCCGAATCACCCCAACTCCGCCTCGTCCTTGAGGCGTGGCGATGGCAGAAATGGTCGGCAGAGTGTGAACGTTATTTAAAGTAGAAAGTTGTGCTGGCATTTAGCTAAGCACCTTCACCGTTTTTTTCTTTTGTTCTTGTTCTACCTTACGATTAACAAGGTATTGCTGACCCATCGTAAATAGGTTGTTCACCGTCCAGTACAACACCAAACCTGCGGGGAAAAACAGCATGAATACAGTGAAGATAATCGGTAAAAACCGCATGACCTTAGCTTGCATCGGGTCAGTCGGTTGCGGGCTAAGCATCTGCTGAGCGTACATGGTCACGCCCATAAAAATGGGCAAAATAAACCACGGATCCATTGCTGATAAATCTTGAATCCACAAGATCCAAGGGGCATGACGAAGCTCAACACTTTCGACTAGTACCCAATATAAGGCTAAGAAAATTGGCATTTGCAAAAGAATTGGCAAACATCCTGCCATCGGATTGACCTGTTCTTCTTTATAAATCGCCATCATGGCTTGCGACATTTTCATGCGGTCATCGCCATGCTCTTCTTTTAAGGCTTGCAAACGGGGTTGCAAAGACCGCATTTTCGCCATCGAATAGTAGCTTTTGTTGGAAAACCACATCAGGGCAATTTTAACCAAAATGGTTAGCACGATAATTGACCATCCCCAATTACCGATAAATTTGTGTATGCCTTCTAGGATGGTAAACAGTAGCTTAGAGATGGGCCATAAGATGCCATAGTCTACGGTTTTGTTCAGACCAGGAGCAACGGTTTCAAGTAAGCTTTGTACCTTTGGACCTGCGTATAAATTGGCAGAAATTTGCGTTTGAGTATTTGGAGCCACGCTGATGGCAGGACTATTCATACCAATGAAATAATCGCCACCTGTTTCACGGCTAAAGAACTGGCCATTAAAATTATTGGGCGTCCATGCTGAAACAAAATAATGCTGAACGATGCCAACCCAGCCATCGGCACTGGTTGCCGTAACATCCTCATCATTAAAATCACCAAATTTTACCTTATTATAGTCAGAATCAGGCGTTCCCCATGCCCCACCCAAATAGGTCGCCATACTCAGCATCCCTTTGTCTTCCATCCCTGGGTCTTTGCTGTCATCTCGCTTTAGCTGAGCGAACATCTGCCCGTTCCAAGGCTGGGCTGTTGGGTTATTGATGGTATAAGTGAGGTCAATCGGATAACTGCCCGCTGTGAACGTATAGGTTTTGGTGATGGTCACGCCATCTTGCTGGATGGTCAGAGGAACTTCTAATTTATCTTGTCCTGGTGCTAAGGTATAGCTATTGGCGGTATGACTATATTTTGCTCGTCCTGCTTCGGTATCAACACCGTTTTCCCCGATGAGCCCCGATTGAGCCACATAGACTCTGCTACCGTCATTCTCTAACAAAACGAAAGGCTGTTCGCTATCAAGTGTGGCATCGTAATCACGCAGGGCAAGGTATTCGATATCCCCACCGATGGGATTGATTTTGACCTCATACAAGTCGGTAGATACCGAAATCAGAGCATCCGTGGAAGCCGAATTGTTATTTACCACATTACCAGAGTTTGAAGTGACCGTACTTGCTGGTAAATCACCGCTCGCTGATGCCGTAGAATTTGGTAAATCTGCCCCTGAATCCGTGCTGGTCACATTGGCTGAATTATTAACAGGATCATTGGCGGTGGCAAGTGTTGCACCTTGCGGAACGTTGGCATAATCTTTCTGCCACGCCAGCACCATCAAATAAGCAGTGATGAGCATGGCGACAATAATTAGCCCACGAAATATCTTTTGCATACCTTTATCCAAATTTTTACGACAATGTTTACAGATTATTTGAGACCACTTTCTATAAACTTTTTATAGGTTTAAACATGAAGTGTCGACGTATCGACAAAATGACCCGTATTTTACTAAAAAACGGTTAAGAATGATACTTGAAGGTTTTTACCTTTATTGAAATAGTTCACCGAAGGTGACGTCAACGTATTAGATGATTTAATCTTGCATTATAATCATGACGAGCTTGATAAACATTTTGATTAGTTAAGATTGTTCCATGTGGAACATTGTTACTTTTGTTTATGATTTCACGTGAAACATAACGTTGATTGCTGAATTTACCGGTTTTATTTAAGGGGTATGAAGAACGGACATAATGATAGTGGTATCTATACAAAGGTAAGGGAACGAAATCAATTCCATGCCCCCCGAAAGGATGACAACGAACAATACGTTTAATTGCTAACCAACCGCCCCACCATGCCCCATGCCAACGAATTGCTTGCTGTCCGTAGCATGAACAAGTGGGGTAATACCGACAGCGAGCAGGAATCAGAGGACTAATTCCCTTTTGATAGAAGCTGATGATAGCCAAGAACAGGTAGGTAATGATTTGATTAAGCATTGGAAGGCTTAAGGAAGATTTAATACGCTTCAAATAACGATTCTCATGACTTTGATGAACCATCTGCTTTGTTAACTTTACGTTTGAGTTTATACAAAATGCTTTGCACTTCTTCATGAAGTTCAGCATTGGACAAATAAGTAATGGGCTTTTTAACAATCAATACCATGTCTACATGCGGTAGGTTTTGTGCCAAACGAAACTGTTCCCGAGTGATTCGTTTAAGACGATTGCGAGCGACTGCGGTCGGTACTTTCTTTTTAGTGATTGCTAACCCCAATCTGGCTTGATTGCTATCTTCATTGACTCGAGCGAACATAAGTAAATGCGAGCTATGAACCTTGACGTATGGTTTATCAAATACCCATTTAAACTCGTCAGGTTTAAGTAAACGGCTGGCTTTTGGATAGGTAGTATCGGTCATTGGGTACATCACAAGTCAACATAAAAAAGTATAAAAAAAGCACCTCAATACTGAGATGCTTTCATAACATTGCGTTAATATCTAATGTCTATTAGTGGTTAGACTGTTAAACGATGACGACCTTTTGCACGGCGACGAGCCAAAACTTGACGACCTTTTTTGGTTGCCATACGAGCCCGAAAACCGTGAGTACGTTTACGTTTTAGGTTGCTGGGTTGAAATGTACGTTTCATAAGAAATGCCTTTAAGCGTCGATAAGAATACGGTGACCACTAAACTATATAATATAATTTGCTATGCAATACGTTGCAGATAAAAGCACATAACAAGCAAATTTTGAATTTAGTTGTGGAAAAATAGTTGGGCATACTAACCTTATTAAGTTCAATTGTCAAATTTATTGCTTGGTGACCTGAGGCATACGTCTTTAGTAAACAACGATTTTAAGTCTAATTGTTACCTAACCTAATAGCGTTTAAAAATTTCAATTTATAAAGAATTAGAGCTTTATCCACAATTTGGTGCTTGCTCTATAATTAATTATATATATGCTCTTTTATTATTATTGGGTTGGTAATTTTCTGTGTATAAATAAAAAAATTATAATTAAATCAAATATATAAGTTGTTATTTTAACTGTGGTTAAATTGATGACAACTTGTGTAAAACTCTGTATAAATAGTTATCCACAGATAATTTAACAAAGTTATCCACAAATTTTATTTTTATTTCTAATGGATTTGATTTATACTGAGGCTACACTAAGCTGATACAAGAAAGTTACGGCCATGAGCGTGTCTAATGCGGTATCGCAATCTGTTTCGAATTCATCACCTAAAAGTCCTCATTCTTTAGAGGGTGATGCTCTATGGGCACTGTGCTTAGAAGAGTTGCGATATCGCATTAAGGATAACGAGTTCACTATGTGGCTACGCCCGTTGTCTGCCAGTTTGCAAGGCGATGTGCTGGTTTTGATTGCCCCAAATCAATATTTTGTCTCACATGTGAAGCAAAACCATTTATCAGATATTGAAACGCTGGTAAAATTGCATAGTAAAGGACAGGTTAAGTCGGTTAGTATTCGGGTCGAAGGTCAGAATGCCGAAGAAGACAACCTAAGCAATAATACCTCTGATTTGTTTACTGTCTCAAATACGGAAAGCAATGATTCAAATCCCAATAAAAACCAAAATCCCCAGCACCCAAATTATCCCTCTAATGCCATATCGCAATCTTCTCAGCAAACACAAGCGTCGCCATCTCAGACCAATACAAACAACAATGCCGATAAATCCTTACGTTTCATCAATCCGCTTTACACCTTTGACAGTTTTGTAAGTGGTAAGTCCAATCTGCTGGCTTATCGAGCCTGTTATGAGCTTGGCAAACGCTCTTCACAAAATCGGCATAATCCTCTCTTTCTCTATAGCGACTCAGGGCTTGGTAAAACCCATCTCATGCACTCGGTCGCCCATCGTTATCTAAAAATTGGCAAGTCGTTTTATTATTTTACATCGGATAAATTTGTCAATCAGATGGTTTATGCCTTGCGGAATAATAAAATCGAAGAATTCAAGAGTAAAATTAAACGGGTCAATTTATTGATTATTGACGACATTCATGTGCTTGCCAACAAAACCAAAACCAGCAACGAATTTTTGACACTCTTCGCCGATTTTATGGCAGAAGACAAACAAATTATTTTGGCATCCGACCGCCATCCATCCCAGATGACTGAGTTTGACGAACGCTTTCGCTCTCGCTTCGCAGGGGGACTAGCAGTACAAATTGAACCCCCCGAGATGGAAACTCGGATGCAAATTTTGCAAAAAAAGGCAGAGCAACAACATCTTGAGTTGCCCAAAGAATGTGCGTTGTTTATCGCTCAAAATGTGGTATCTAACGTGCGTCGGCTTGAGGGGGCGTTGACTCAAGTGGTGGCAATGGCGAACTTAACCGATAAGCCGATTGACTTGGAAATGGTGCAATATGCCCTAAAAGACATTATCGCCATTCGTTCGCAAGCGGTCAGTATGGACAACATCCGTAAGGTGGTGGCAGAATACTACGGCATCTCGGTGAAGGATTTGATGAGTAAAAAACGTACCCGTAGCATCGCTCGTCCCCGACAAATAGCCATGTCGCTCGCCAGAGAGCTGACCAAAGACAGTTTCCCCGAAATTGGGCAATCATTTGGTGGACGTGACCATACCACTGTGATGCACGCTTGTGATAAAGTGGCACAGCTTCGAGCCGAAGACCCCGTGTTGGATAAAGAATATAAAGCCTTAGCCATGACGCTACAGGCAGGTTAATTTACATTTTATTTAGGTTATAAACTGAACTTACGCAAAATTGTGTATTTGGCAGTTGGCAATCATTTGTTTTGCTTGCGTTCCAGGGGGCAGAAGAGGCTACGACAAATAATTCCCAATCACCTGAACGCTATTAAATTCATACTACTGCGTAACTTCAGTTATAAAATTACATTACTGATACTGAGCATTTAAGGATAATCCATGCAACTGACGTTAAACCGAGAGTTGTTGTTAAAAGCCATTAATTTGGTGGCAAAAGCGGCAGACAAACGCCACAACATGATGATACTCGGCAACCTGAAAATTGAGGTTAGCGATACCTTATTAACTTTAACGGCTTCTGACCTTGAGGTTGAGCTTAAGGTTGAGGTTAAGTTAGACAAAGGAGCGTGTGGTGAGGCAGGGTCAACTACCGTTCCTGCGGGCAAACTACAAGACATTTGCAAATTGCTACCACAAAACGTAGATATCAGCCTAGCCACTCAAACGGGCGAACGGTGTGTGATCACCAGTGGTAAAAGTCGGTTTGTGCTGGGGACTTTGCCAGCGAGCGATTTCCCCAGCCTTGGCGAGCCTGCGGGTGTCACCCCGTTATCCATTGCCCGCACGACACTCACCGATTTGATGCACCAAACGCAATTTGCCATGGCGGTGCAAGACGTGCGGTATTATCTGACGGGCATGCTTTTTGAAGTGGAAGCCCGCAAACTGACTACCGTTGCCACTGATGGACACCGCCTCGCATTGGCAACTCATGCCATCGACGTGGCAGACGACTTACAAATGCAAGCGATTTTGCCTCGCAAAGCCGTGATTGAGCTGGAACGGTTGATGGGTGAGCTGGGTAAAATGCTCGGTGATAAAGACAATCCGTTGACTTTGAGCTTTGGGCGTGAGTTTTTGCAAGTCAGTTTGCCGTTTGGCAATGTGGATAGTGCAGGCATCATGGACGACTCGGTGATGGTAACCTTTATGGCACGCCTAATCGACGGTAAGTTTCCTGATTACCGACGAGTCATGCCCTCAGGGTCAGACAAAGTCGCACTCGTGAAACGTGAGCATTTCTTAGACGTACTCAAGCGGGTTGCCATTTTGAGTAATGAAAAATCCCGCAGTGTGATTTTTAATTTCGCTAGCGACGGTGATGTGGAAGTGCGAGCCAATAACGCTGAGCAAGACGAAGCCGTCGAGCATCTGCAAGTACAGTATCAAGGTGAACCACTTGAAGTGTCATTTAATGCGGCATATTTGCAAGACGTGTTAGACGTCTTATATGGCGACGTGCAGTTGCACATGAGTAGTGCAAATAGTTCGGTGCTGGTTAATCAACTTAATGATGTACAACATCAATATGTCATCATGCCAATGCGGATTTAGTGAGTAAATTTAATTTGGCTACCTAGATATTATGTTAAATAACATAATAGTTTGCTTCATTTATTGTGTCATTATCCTTATTAAGACATGAACTTCAATACCAATACACAAGCCAATCGGTTTATGCCCGATGATTGACAAACTGCAAGTGCATCATTTGCGGAATCTGCATACGCTATCAATGCAAACGGGTGTGTGTAATGTCATTATCGGGGCGAATGGCAGTGGCAAAACATCGCTTTTAGAGGCGGTGTTTTTATTATCACGAGGCAAAAGTTTTCGCCAGCATCAACCCAAACGTTATATCACCCATGGACAATCTGCGACGACGGTGCATGGTTCGTTTGTAGGTGGCGACAGTATGGCGGTGCAAAAGCTACCTGATGCCCAAACCACGTTACGCCTAAACGGGCAAAATGTTGCTGTCCAAAGTCGATTGACGTCTCGTTTACCCACTTTACTTATTGATCCAGCCACAATGGACATGCTCGACATCGGCAGTGGAAGTCGGCGGCAATTGTTAGATTGGTTAACGTTTCATGTGAAACCTGAGTTTCATGCCCAGTGGACGGCGTATAACCGCCTACTCAAACAACGTAACGCCCTATTACGGCATAACAAATTACGTCAAAGAAAGTCACAATACTTAAGTGAGCAAGACCGCCGAGAACTCATGGCATGGGATAAAGGACTTGCTAACCACGCCAACATGATTACCCATTATCGCCATCTCATGTTCGAGGCATGGCAACCGCATTTTGTTCAAATCATTAGTCAGCTTTTGCCTAAATATGCCGATGAGTTACGTCTCAAGTTCTATGCAGGATACGATGAGGAAACCTCACTTGATGAACTACTTTATGAGCGTCTGACGCAAGATGCTCAGCAAGGATATACCCGTATCGGTGCTCATCGAGCGGACGTACAAGTTCTATTGACGCAATCGGTTGACGTAGATTCTGACGATTGTACAGACAACTCAACTTATGCTCTAAAAAATGAACCCGCCACACATATTTTGTCTCGGGGTGAAAAAAAGCTACTTATCACTGCTCTTAAACTGTCGCAATTACCTGTATTGCTTGAACAATCTGTTGATGCGGTCATGCCCGTGGTATTGCTCGATGACATTACTGCTGAACTTGATGACAACGCTTTACAAATTTTACTGAGTACGTTAGCTGAATTGTCGTGTCAGGTATTTATCACTAGCTTGGATGAGCGTGTTTTGCCCCTTGTCAAAACACATTGGCAAAATCCAAATTTGTTTCACATGAAACATGGTCAACTTTCATCTTTTTTACCAGATTAAATCCATAGAATAAACGGCTAGTGCCGTCAGAATTCTTACCCGCCAAATTAGTTGTATTCCTGCGTTATCCTAAGAAAAATGCTATAATACGGACAAATTTTTACTCAATTCAACGCGGTATCAACCCGTTAAATATTAGACATTGAGTAAAAATATTTAAGTAAAACAATTTTGGTAAAAGACGGCGGAAAATAACGTGGAAGCAGAGAATTTAACGACTGAAGAAGTCGTGGTGGACGCAGAAGGCAATGTGGTAACGGATGCAGTCGCCGAGTCACAAGATTATAGTTCAAAAAACATTCGAGTGCTTCGAGGGTTGGAAGCGGTGCGGGTGCGACCAGGCATGTATATTGGCGACACCGACGATGGCACAGGTTTGCATCACATGGTGTTTGAAGTCGTTGATAATTCGATTGACGAAGCCTTAGCGGGTCATTGCGACCAAATCGACATCATTATTCATGAAGATGAGTCGGTCAGCGTGATGGACAATGGGCGGGGCATTCCTGTCGATATTCATCCCGAAGAAGGCGTGTCGGCAGCACAAGTGATTATGACCGTGCTACATGCAGGCGGTAAGTTTGATGACAACAGTTATAAGGTATCTGGCGGATTACATGGCGTGGGCGTGTCGGTGGTGAACGCCTTATCAGAAAAGCTAGAAATGAACATCTGGCGAGAAGGGTATCATTATCAGCAAACCTACACCGATGGTGTGCCAGACAGCGACATCCAACAATTGGACAAAACCGAAAAAACAGGCACACAAATCCGTTTTTATCCCAGTTCAGACATTTTTACAGGCACGATTTTTGACTTTGAAATTCTTGCCAAACGCTTGCGAGAGTTATCGTTTTTGAATTCTGGCGTGCGGATTGTCTTAACCGACAAACGCACTGACAAACAACATGTTTTTGAACACAAAGGCGGGTTGGCAGAATTTGTGAATTATATCAATGCGGGCAAAGACGCATTGAACGAAGTATTTCATTTTACCAGCGAGCAGGACGACGGCATCAGCGTTGAAGTGGCGTTGCAATGGGCAGACAGTTATAACGAAAAGGTCTTGTGCTTTACCAATAATATCCCGCAAAAAGATGGTGGTACGCATTTATCGGGATTTCGTTCGGCATTAACCCGTTGTCTAAACACCTATATGGACAACGAAAAACTGGTTAAAAAAGAAAAGGTTAACGTCACGGGCGATGATGCACGAGAAGGTTTGACTGCCATTGTGTCGGTGAAAGTGCCTGACCCTAAGTTTTCCAGTCAAACCAAAGATAAGCTGGTGTCTAGCGAGGTTAAACCTGCCGTTGAATCAGCAATGCATGATAAATTCAGTGATTATCTATTAGAGAACCCAACAGCTGCCAAATCCATCGCAGGCAAAATTATCGATGCGGCTCGGGCAAGGGATGCCGCTCGTAAAGCCCGAGAAATGACTCGTCGAAAAACCACGCTCGACATTGCAGGTTTACCGGGCAAGCTCGCTGACTGTCAAGAAAAAGACCCTGCTCTATCTGAACTTTATATTGTGGAGGGGGATTCAGCAGGCGGTTCGGCAAAGCAAGGACGAAGTCGTAAGACGCAAGCCATCTTGCCACTTAAAGGTAAAATCTTGAATGTCGAGCGGGCACGATTTGACAAAATGTTGTCGTCTGCCGAAGTTGGCACGCTCATTACCGCTTTGGGTTGTGGGATTGGTCCTGATGAATATAACCCCGATAAAGTGCGGTATCACAAAATCATCATCATGACCGATGCCGACGTGGATGGCTCGCATATCCGCACGCTACTACTCACCTTCTTTTTCCGTCAAACCCCCGAACTCATCGAGCGGGGCTACGTTTATATCGCCCAGCCCCCGTTATATAAGGTGAAAAAGGGACGGCAAGAACTGTATATCAAGGATGACGAAGCGTTGAAAGCCTATTTATTGTCATCAACCATTGATGATACGCAACTGCATGTCAGTGCCGATGCCCCTGCGGTGTCGGGTCAAGCGTTAGAAACCTTGCTCAATGCGTATAACCAAACGCAACTCACCAAAGCCCGTTTGCAGTTGCATTACCCTGCTATTCTTTTAGATGCCTTAACCCATGTGCCAAAGCTTGAAGTTGAGATGACGTTTGACAAAGCGGTCATGCAAAATTGGGTGCAACAACTGCAAACCCAACTTGACCGATTTGGCTCGGATTTATCACCAACCATTGAGCTTGATAATATCCATGCTTCCGAACCTGTTCAAGACAGTGATTCTGAAGACGGGTCATTGGATTTGGAACCAGATGGGCCACAAACTGACGACAAAATCTCTAGCACCCCGCAATGGCTACCTCGCATCACCATTTTTGTGCATCAATTGCCACAACGTTATCTGCTCGATGCTGGGTTCTTAAGCTCGGGTGAGTATGCTAAATTGCTTAAGTTGTCGAGCGAGTGGAATGGTTTGCTTGCCGAGGATGCGTATATCCAGCGAGGCGACAAAGCCATTGCCATTCGTGACTTTCATCACTTGTGGGAACAAATGATGCTCGATGCCCGTCGGGGATTGTCCGTGCAACGCTATAAAGGATTGGGTGAAATGAACGCTGACCAGCTTTGGGATACGACCATGGATCCCGAAAATCGGCGAATGCTGAAAGTCACGATTGAAGACGCCATTGCTGCTGACCACTTATTCACCTGTTTGATGGGGGATAATGTCGAGCCACGTCGAGCATTTATTGAAGAAAATGCATTGACGGTGAGTAACCTCGATATTTAGAGGAATATTTAACGGAACATTTGATAGAGTATTTAAAAGCAAATTTAATAGCCGTTAGCTAACACCATAAACCATCGTGCTATACGGTGGTTTATTTGTTTCACATGAAACTTGTAAGGATTGAATATGATTGAGGTGGTTTTGCTGGCATTGGCACTGGCGATGGATGCGTTTGCGGTTTCGATTGGACTGGGTGCAAATCAAGCCAACCTTAGGCAGTCGTATCAAGAAACATGGAGCGTGCCTTCCTCAATACCTTCCTTAATAAATATCCAAACGCTTAAAATAGGGTTGCTTGCGGGTCTTTATTTTGGGGTGGCTCAAGGTGTCATGCCACTACTCGGGCATTTAGTTGGACAAGCGGTGCTCAGTCGGGTGGCAGATTTTGCCCCCTATATTGGTGGGGTTATTTTGATTGGACTTGGGGGAAAGATGCTGTTTGAGGCGTTTAAGTCTAACGTTGATGATGCTAAGACAAACCGCATTGAACATCGCAATTCTAACGATACGACTCATACCAGTCATAAGCTGATGCTGTCACTTGCCATTGCCACGAGCATTGATGCGATGGGGGCAGGATTTACGCTCAGTCTGCTTGAGCTTTCGCCTGTGCTGGCTTGTTTGCTGATTGCGTTAATCACAGCGGTGTTAAGTGGCTTTGGGGTGTATATTGGTAAGGCATTTGGCGAAAAATTGGAAAGTATTGCCGAGGTGTTTGGCGGCATCGTATTGATGGGGATTGGAATAAATATGATGGTTTAAGCAAGTCTAGCTTTGTAAAACTAGCCTTGTTTAGTCCCCCAAAAATCCCCCACTTTGTCGCTGCCATAATTTCGCATACACCCCCTCCAGTGCCAGTAGCTCTTCGTGGCTACCTTGCTCAATGATGCGTCCTTTATCCATTACTACTAAGCGGTCGAGAGCCGCAATGGTGGATAGGCGATGAGCAATGGCAATCACCGTTTTGCCCGTCATCATGTCATTCAGACTTTCGGTAATAGCAAATTCGACCTCACTGTCGAGGGCGGAAGTCGCTTCATCGAGTAATAAAATCGGGGCGTTTTTAAGCATCACCCGTGCAATAGCAATACGTTGGCGTTGTCCGCCCGACAGTTTAACCCCTCGCTCACCCACTTGCGTATCGAGTCCAGTATTGCCTTTGGCATCATGCAGAGTTTGAATAAAGTCCCATGCCTGAGCTTGTTTGGCGGCCGCAATAATTTGCTCATCGGTGGCATCGGGGCGACCATAAGCGATGTTTTCTCGCACAGTGCGATGCAAAAGTGAAGTGTCTTGCGTGACCATGCCGATATTTTGGCGTAGCGATTCTTGTGTAACGTCTCGAATATCTTGCTCATCAATTGTAATTGACCCACTGTCCACGTCATAAAATCTGAGTAGCAAATTAACCAGCGTCGATTTACCTGCCCCTGACCGTCCAACCAATCCAACTTTTTCACCTGCCCGTATGCTTAAATTAAAGTCTGTGAGTAGACTCAATGAAGCCGAGTTATTAGCTTCTACATGAGGGTCTGCCACTTCAGGGGTTTCATAGGCAAAATCAACCTGATTAAAATCAATTTTTCCATGTGTCACATTGAGCGGTTTGGCATCCAAGCGGTCAGTAATGGCGTGCGGTGTGGATAGGGTTTTTATGCCATCTTGCACCGTGCCTATGTTTTCAAATAGCATCGCCGTTTGCCACATGATCCAGTGCGTTAGACCATTTAGCCTGAGAGCCATTGCGGTGGCTGCTGCTATCGCCCCAACAGTAATTGCACTTGCTTGCCACAAATATAGAGCAATGATGGCGGTACTGCCAATGAGCATCACACTGATTAGGTGATTGACGACCTCAAGGGCGGTGACCCATCGCATCTGCCCGTGCACGGTCACCAAAAACTGTTGCATCGCTTGCTTGGCATATTTCAGCTCACGCCGTGAATGGCTGAACAGTTTAACGGTGCTGATGTTGGCATAAGCATCGGTGATGCGACCTGTCATGAGGGCACGAGCGTCGGCTTGCACGCTGGCGGCTTGTTTGAGCCGAGGAATAAACCACCGCAAAGCAACGGCAAAACTGACAAGCCATAGTATAAAGGGAACAAGTAACCACGCATCAAGGCGAAACAAAATTATGCCACTGGTGATGAAGTACACCAACACATACATGAGCATGTCGCCCACGGTCATCACCGTATCCCGCACCGCAAGTGCGGTTTGCATGACTTTAGCCGATACCCTGCCGGAAAACTCATCTTGATAAAACTGCATCGACTGTCCCAACATTTGCTTATGAAACCGCCACCGCATCTGCATCGGGAACACGCCTTGCAGCACCTGAAAATGCACCAGTGAACTGAGCCAAATCCAAAATGGGCTAATCAGTAACACGCCTGCCATCAGAAGCAGTGATCCCTTTTTTTCTTGCCACAGTGTCTCGGGCGTATAGGTGCCAAGCCAATTCACCAAATCACCAATCCATGCATACAGCAGGGCTTCATACACGCCAATTCCTGCGGTCAAAAACATAAAGACAAACAGCCAACCACGCAAGCCTTTGGTGCATGCCCACAAAAACTTGAGCAAGCCATCCCGGGGCAATGCCATTGGGCTATCGGGATAAGGGGGCAGGCGAGATTCAAAAAAACGGAACATAAACGGTAAACGGCATCGTGCGACAAAATTTAAGACGCATAGTGTAGCAAATTGTACATGGGACTATTCTAAATCTGTGTAACTGCCAAATTAAGCCAGATGTTTACTCACACTCGACAAACAAAATTAAAAACCAATTTAAAGGGTGTTTTTTAGCCGTCTTAGGTGTTGACCCTATACACTACCAAAGCGATAATGCAATGTTATAGCCTTTAACTTTATTTGCGGTATTTTTTTTCTTTAATTATTTATTACTTATCATGAGTCAACAGTCTTCGCAGTCCCCTACCTCGTCTACCATAACAGACTACTTTGTCGGTCAACGCTATCTGTCTAACACTGAGGCCGAGCTGGGTTTGGGCGTGGTGATAGATGTCGACGATCGCTGTGTGCACATTTTATTTGCCCAAAGCGAGGAAACTCGGGTGTATGCCAAGGCTGCTGCCCCTTTGTCTCGGGTGGTGTTTAAGGTGGGCGATACGATTACCGATGCTGAAGGCAATCGCTTAACGGTGACCGATACTGAGCAAGTGCTGGGTGTGATGAAATATAGCGTTGCCGAGCAAGACAAAGCCCTCATGGAAACTCGGCTTGCCGCCAACATTTCGCTTGCAAAACCGCTCGAACGCTTGCAAGCAGGACGTATCGACCGTTTGAGCCATTACGAGTTACGCCAAGACATTTTACAGCTTAAAACCGTATTGGCAGGGCATCCGCTCACAGGATTGATGGGTGCAAGGGTGGATATTATTCCGCATCAACTCTACATCGCACATGAAGTCGGCAAACGCCTTGCTCCTCGAGTACTCCTAGCCGATGAGGTGGGATTGGGAAAAACCATTGAGGCGGGGCTGATTGTGCATCAACAGCTCATCACGGGCAAAGCCGAACGGGTGCTGATTTTAGTCCCCGACAGTTTGCAACATCAGTGGCTCATCGAATTCAAACGCCGTTTTAATCTTAACTTTGCCTTATTCGATTTGGTGCGGACGGCTGCGATTAAAGAACACAGCCCCGAGCAAAACGTGTTTGCTACCGAGCAGTGCATCATCGCCAGCATTGATTTGATGCTCGACCACGCCGATTTGCATGAGCAAGCATTGCAAGCCGGCTTTGATTTGCTGGTCGTTGATGAAGCTCACCATTTGCATTGGGATGAAGTGCAAGGGGGCAATGACAAATACGAGTTGGTTGCCAGCTTTGCTAAGCAGACCGCAGGCGTGTTGCTATTAACCGCCACCCCTGAGCAATTGGGCGTGGCAAGCCACTTTGCCCGTTTGCGACTGCTTGACCCTGACCGCTTTGATGATTTGGATGCCTTTATTGATGCACAAGAAGCGTTTGCTGACACCGCACAAGTTGCCCAAATTGTCATGAGTGATGCGGATTTAACCAAGGGACAAATTGAGGCACTTGCTCATTTGCTTGATTTGGATACGGAAAAATTAGCCGACATCAATAACGACCCCAAACTGCGAACCCATGCCCTAAACCAACTGCTTGACCGTCACGGCACAGGACGGGTGCTATTTCGCAACACTCGAGATAGCGTGCAAGGCTTTCATGGACGACAGCACATCGCTTACCCTTTGCCCCTGCCCGATGCATGGCAAGACAGCTACCAAACGATGGGTAAGCTAAGAGAGCAATTGTGGCATGAGGAAATGCAACCCGATGGCGAATGGCTAACCGATGACCCTCGTGTGGGTTGGCTCATCGACTTGCTCAAAACGCCACTTAAAGGACAAAAAGTGCTACTCATCGCTCGCAGTGGGGCGACGACCCAAAGTTTAGAAGCGGTGCTACGCTTACACGCTGGCATCAAAACGGCGGTGTTTAATGAGCAAATGAGTTTGATTGAGCGGGATCAGGCGTCTGCATATTTCGCCGATGAATTTGGGGCACAAATCATGTTGTGTTCTGAGATTGGCTCGGAAGGACGTAACTTTCAGTTTGCCAGTCATCTGATACTGTGGGATTTACCTGCCAATCCCGACACGCTCGAACAACGCATCGGACGGCTTGACCGCATCGGGCAGACACAAACCATCACTATCCATGTGCCGTATGTCGAGCAGACTGCTAGCGAGCGTCTGTATCGGTGGTATAACGAGGCTCTAAATATATTCAATGCCATATCGCCCACCGCCCAAACCGTGCAAGAACAGTTTTTGCCTGAGTTAAAGCCTTTGTTAGAAGGTGGGGAAGGTCACGCAGATTCCGCAGACCTAGACCAACTCATCATGGAAGCCTCTGCCACCCGTAAGGCGTTAGAAGCCGAATTGCAAGCGGGGCGAGACCGTTTGCTGGAGTACAATTCTAACCGTCCAAGCGTGGCGAAACGCATTATGGAAGCCATGCATGCCTTGGATGCCAATGCCATTTTGCCCAATTTTTTGGAGCGATTTTTTGCGGTGGCAAATTTGGAACACATCGTTCAGCGGGACGGTTCATGGGTTTTGCCCCCACCTGACAGTACGCATACCCCACCCGATCTCGATAGCCTGCCCATCGGTGAGGACGGCATGACCCTCACCTTTGACCGTCAGCAAGCTTTGATACGCGAAGACATCAATTTTATGACCCCCGAGAATCCTCTGATTCACCACATTTTTGAACGGTCGTCATCGGGGTCATTTCGCAACACCTGCGTTGCCATGCTCAAAAGTAATACCCTGCCCGAGGGGATGCTGATGCTTGAGACGGGCTTTCGGGTAACCGCCATTGCCCCTAAACTTCTCGGATTATCTGCTCATCTCAAAACGCCTGTGATTCGGGTGTTTATTAGCGAGCAAGGCAATGATTTATCGGAACGCATCAGCCGAGATATGATGACCCCACACATTGAACGGTTGGACTTAAACCGTGCCAGACAAGTGGTGAATTTACGGGGCGAACTGATTGAAGCTCGCTATGCCGAGGCTCAAGCCATTGCCCAAAGCCAGTTGGATGCCATCAGTGAGCAGGCGAGTGCGACATTCCGCCAGCAGTGGGAGCGAGAAATTGACCGACTGACCCAATTACAGCGGGTGAATCCGAACGTGCGGGATGAGGAAATCGACCGCTTGCGTACCCTAAAGACGCAAGGTGAACAAGCCCTGCAAAACTTATCGCTTGTGCCTGACAGCATTCGGGTGTTGGTGGCGATGCGTCCTTAACGGTT
>JAAXIL010000033.1 GCA_012270355.1 Psychrobacter sp. | reverse complement strand
GTTTGAAGGCTCGCCAGAGAGTTATTGGTCGGCGCTAATTACATGATGATTATTCAAATCTAGCAATACCACGCAGTTTCGAGGTATAGAATCTATTGAATAATCATCAATTAATGAGCTACTCCCAATAACTCTCGGGCGAGGCTTCAAACCCATGCAAAATTTCTTTAAGCCCCTCTGCCCACTGTTGACGCAAGCTCGCAAAGTACGGATCATTTTCATCAATGCGTTTGCCATTGGGCATGGCGAGACTGTCATTTTTATAGACCAGCAAATCAATCGGCATGCCCACCGACAGGTTTGAGCGAATGGTGGAATCAAACGAAATCAACGTTGCCCGCAAGGCTTCTTGTAAGCTGGATTCATATGACAAAGAGCGGTCAAGAATTGGCTTGCCATATTTGCTTTCGCCCAGCTGAAAGAACGAGGTATCATCGGTGGTGCGAACACAATTGCCTTCGGGATAAATCATAAAAATCTCGGGCGGTTGGTCTTTAATCTGTCCGCCCAAAATAAATGAACTGGTAAAATTGGTGTTGTTATTTTGAGCCACATTTTGGGCATGGGTAACCGTATCTCGCACACTTTCGCCGATCAATTGAGCACAGTCAAACACCGTCGGCATGTTATGCAAATTGCGTTCTTGCCCTTGATCGATGGCTATGTTGAGTTTGCTAAATACCGCCTGTGAGGTAGCAAGATTGCCTGCGGTGAGTAGCACCAAAAACCGCTCGCCTTCCACGCCAAATTGGTACATTTTGCGAAAGGTTGAAATGTTGTCCACGCCTGCATTGGTACGGGTGTCGCTGGCGAAAATCATACCGTCTTTAAGTTTGATACCGACGCAATAGGTCATTGAAATTTCTCCAAATGGGAAACTAGAAAATAAGTAAGCTAAAAAACCGCAATAGTTTAGCGTTTTGCCACTCACACTTTGTAAAGATTTGAGCGGTTTGTGGTGAGATTTTAGTTTTTTAGCTGGGCAATGCCGTCACCATCACTTGGCTGAATAAATTTTCGTAGCCACCGCCCAAACGAACGCCACGTACGGGGGCAGCATCCAAATAGTCACGCCCGATGGCGACGTACACGTGACAATTGGGCGTAAAATGTTGATTGGAAACGTCAAAGGTGTACCAATTACCATCGAGCCACACTTCCGCCCAAGCATGACTTGCCATCATGGCGTCCGACGCTTCATAGATGTAGCCCGACACATAGCGAGCAGGAATGTTTAAGTCTCGCAAGCAAGCGATGAACACATGGCTGTGATCTTGGCACACGCCTGCCCCAAGCTCAAACGCCTCGCTGGCGGTTGTGCCAACGTGGGTCACACCTTTGGTGTAGGGCATTTTTTGCAGTAACGCTTGGGCTAAATTTTGTAGCATTTGTCGTTTATCTGCCACGCTGTTGCTTTCCGAATCAGCGTCAAAAAACCCTTGCAAATGCTCTTGTGTAAACGCTCGCATCGCCTCGCCACAGGTGGTGAGTGGGGTGGCGATGGTAAACAGGCGATACGGCACACTGGGGTCGTCAGGAATGAACTCTGTGGCAGGATTAATTTCCACCTCACCTCTGGCTTGCATCTGCAAATTGTTGTGGGCTTCGTTACGGCAAAGCGTCACCCACTCATTGCCAAAGCCGTCCTTTTGCAATGCCCCGACTTTGGGCAACATGACCTGCCAACGGTGTATGGTTTGATGAGCCAGTGGCATCGGGGTCATGCGAATATACTGAACGCTTCGCTGTGCCAATTCGCCATAAAAATAGTTGGTTTGATGATTAATGAGTAAACGCACGGCTACACCCCCTGTTGCAAAATGCTTTGAAATTCGTCGCTGAGTTGAGCAAAATCCTGCACGTTTTGCGACTTAAGCAGTTGATTGGTCAGTCGTTCTAAATCTCGCCAACGGGTATTTTCGGGCAATTGTTGCACGCAGTCTTTGAGTTGCTGTGCCTCACTCAACCACGCCTCTTGCATCATGATGGTGCGACTGAGTGCCTCAAAATGTCGCCCCAACTCCCAAAACCGCTTAACAATTTCGGACTCTTGTTCCATTGCTGCATTACAAGCATTGAGCTGTAGCGACGCTGCCCGATATGTGCCTGTATTTGCCAAGCGTTTGATGAGGTTGTATAACTCGGCAGTGTCTTTGCCAATCACCCCTTTCACGTCTTGCACGTTGGTTTCAATGTGAGCAATGGTGTCTGGCACTTTATTTCCGCCCAGTTCAGCAAACAAGGCTTCGTGTGAGGGTTCAATGGATAACCCAAGTTGCCACACAATTTGTCGCACGTCGTCTTCATCAAATCGACTATTCACCAAGCCTTCTATCAGCTCTTCGTAATGCCGTAAGCGTTCGCTATAACGCCCGAGCCACACCAAATTGCTGGCGGTTGATAGCAACAAAATCAGCGGGGCATCGTCTAGATTTTCACTGGCGATATTACCAAGTAATTGGCGTTGTTGTTGCAATACCGATAGAAGCAATTGCTGGTTTGACACTTGCGGTTCGGGACTTATCGAGGTGTCCACCACCCACGTATCTTTCACCCCGCCCCCTTGCGACGAATTGACCACCAGCGAGCCTTCAGTCATCGCCACTCGGGTCAATCCGCCCGGCACGATATCCACTTCGCCATTGCCATGGCTTAACACAAATGGACGCAAATCAATGTGCCGTGGGGCAATGCCCGAGCTGACCGCCGTCGGATTTGTCGATAAACTGATGGTCGGCTGGGCAATAAACCCATTCGGATTAGAGAGTACTCGTTTGCGATAGGCTTCGATTTCGTCTGGCGTGGCACTTGGACCAATCAGCATTCCGTATCCGCCCGAGCCTTGCGTTTCTTTCACCACCAAATCTTGCAGATTGTCCATCACATAAGCAAGCTCATCGGAATTGCGACATTGATAGGTTTCGACGTTGGGCAAAATGGGCGTTTCGTTTAGATAATAGTCAATCATCGCAGGCACGTACGGATAAATGCTCTTATCGTCCGCCACGCCCGTGCCAGGGGCATTGACAATCACCACATTGCCCGCCCGATACGCACTCATCAAACCCGAAACGCCCAAAATTGAATCAGAACGGAAGGCGAGCGGGTCTAAAAACGGGTCATCGATACGGCGATAAATTACGTCCACCTGCACCTTACCCCGTACCCCCTGAATGTAAACCTTATTGTCCTCAACGATGAGGTCAAACCCGCTCACCAACGGCACGTTCATTTCGTGAGCTAAAAAGGCGTGTTCATAATAAGCACTGTTGAACCGACCTGGCGTGAGAATGACAATTTGCGGGTCATATTTGTGGGTAGAATGCGATAAGCAAGTTTTGAGGCGGGCAGGATAATCTGCAACGGGTAGCACCGATTGCCCACGATACACGTCGCCAAGCAAGGTTTCGGAAATAACCCGACTCTCAAGCATATACGACACGCCCGACGGGGTTCTGAGGTTGTCCTCAAGCACCCGATATTGTCCTTCGCTGTCTCGAATCAAATCGATGCCACTAATGTGCGAATAAATCGGTTTGTCGAGCTCAATGTTCATCATCCACGGCTCGTAGCACCCGCTGGCATACACAAACTCGGCAGGCACGATGCCCTCTTGAATGATGTTTCGCCCATGATAAATGTCATGCAAAAAGTGGTTCAAAGCTTTGATGCGTTGCTGACACCCCGCCTCGATGGTTCGCCATTCCTGCAGGTCGATGATGCGAGGAATGATGTCAAATGGAATCATTCGCTCGATGTTATTCGCATCGCTATACACGGTGAACGTCACGCCTTTGCGATAGAACATATCTGCCGCTTGGTCGTTTAGTCCATTGAGTTCAGCGTCGCTCATGCCTTTTAGCCAGTCGCCAATTTGCGAGGCACTGGGGCGATAACTACCATCGGCAAATTGCAACTCGTCAAAGCTGTGGGTTGGTGACTGACTGTGGCTACTGCTTGCGGTGTCGGGTGAGATAGATGAGGTGGGCATCGTTGCCTCGTTTTATTGAATAAATTTTAAGATAGGTACGTCGTTTGCACGGTGCATTTACCATGCCATGACTCTTTCGCCCTTGTGCATTCCTTAACAAGAGTCGTGCGTTTAGCTTATCACAACCTCAGTCAAGAGTTTGCACTAAAATCAGCACCAAATTTACCGATGTGTTGCACCACTTGCCTCATATTGGGGCGGTTGTTTGGTTGTTTGGCGAGCATGGATTCTAGTAACGTCTGCCAGTGTTGCCATGCTTTTGGCAGAGCTGGAATAGGCTCTTTGCCATGTGAACTTTGCCACATTTGCGATTTCTCAACCTCATTCATACTATCTTCATTCATCAAGGTGAACGGAAGTTTACTCGCCAAAATTTCAAAAACCGTCACGCCAAACGCATACACGTCGCTCGCATGACTAATTGAATGTCCTTGCCAAAGTTCAGGGGCAAGATAAGCGGGTGTCCCAGTTGGATTGGATTGATACGGTTGATTGGCTGTAGAATTGTCGCACAGCATGGCATGGCTTAAATCAATCAATTTAACGCTGACTTGCCCATTTTGCTCTACTCGTAAAAAATTACTTGGCTTAATGTCGCCATGAACCCAACCCAATTCGTGCAGTTGGTATAAACTTATTGCCATTGCTTTAATCAAAGTTGTTTTTGCATCATGACTTAATTGATGAGACGCTAGCCATTGTTTGACGCTACCTGCAGGACAATACAGCAACACCAAAGCGATAAACTTTTGCCCTGATGCGGTTTGCTGATGATGCGTAGCGATGGGGGATAATATCGGTGATGGATTGGCATTACTTAGCGGACTTAACGATTTATAAACCGCTATTTCACGTTGCAAGTCATGTTTGAAGTCATCATCAACCGTTTGCCCATTATTAAAACTGTCAAGTTGCCATTTAACAAATACGTCACCCCCTACCCTAGTTTTGGCACGGCTTAAGCCTTGGTAACTCGCCTCATGCAAACGCCCATAAATCCCATTAAATACGCTTAATCGAGCATGATGAATGGACTTATAATCTAATTGATGCAAGCAATCGGTCACTAAATTTAGCAAAGGGTTGTATGGACTGGGATTGGGCATGGTTAAATGATTGAATTCGAGTTATAGTCAGATTTTAACACTCAACCTTTAACATTGAACGCAACATTTAATCCAACATTGACCATCATGCCAAACACCGTATCCACTCAAGCTGTGCCCTTACCCGATGACCTCGCCACCCTACTCAGCCAATATTTACAAAAACAACTGCCCAAGCCAATTGCCCTTGACCCGAACGTGTTGGCGTATCGCTGGGTTAGCCCGCAAAACGGACAAGGCTGGTTGAAACCGCTTGACGTGAATTTATCGCTGTCACTCGATGACTTGCACGGCATCGACACACAAAAAGCAAAAATCGTGCAGAACACCCGTCAGTTTTTAGCAGGCTATCCTGCCAATCATGTGTTGATGACAGGTACACGAGGGGCAGGTAAGTCATCGCTGGTACGGGCGTTACTAAATGCGTATCAGTCCGAGGGGTTACGCATGATTGAGGTCGCAAGAGATGATTTGCATGCATTGGACGACATACGCCATGCCATTGAAGAGTTATCCGATGACCCAAAAGATGGTACAAAATCGCTTCGGTATGTGGTGTATTGCGATGATTTGGCGTTTAATGCTCAAGATGAAAATTACCGCACGTTAAAGTCGGTGCTTGATGGCTCGCTGGCTTCCGAGCAAGACAATTTGCTGGTGTATGCGACGAGCAACCGACGGCATTTGTTACCGCAATTGATGCGAGACAATGTGGACATTTATAACGGGCAGACAGATGAGGTCAACCCGTATGAAACGATTGACGAAACCGTGTCGCTGTCTGACCGATTTGGGTTATGGCTGGCGTTTCACCCGATGAACCAAGACACTTACCTACAAATCACTCAGCACTATCTTGAGCAATCGGGGTTAGACTGGAACGACGACGTGCGTGCCGAAGCTCTTAAATGGGCAAGCTCGAGAGGCGGACGTTCGGGCAGGGTGGCGTATCAATTCGCACGGCATTGGGTAGGGGTGAGTAAGTTAGAGCATACTAAACCCTAATTTTTATTACTTATTGCCTTAAACATTTATGGATTTCTGCATTAAATACCGCTTCATCAATCGCCATGATGGACTTACAAAAAACCTCTGCGAGGGCAGAGGCATCTTGCGGTTGATAGGGACGAATCGTTATTTCTTGCATTCAAAATCATTTCAAAATTTGGTCAAGTATTTTGCCTCATCACGAGGCAAACGAGTGCAGAAAACACAAATCGCACAGCAAACGAAACTAACACCGTAGAGGCTCAAAAGATACAAAATAAATGCCATTTGCAAAAAACAATCTATCGAGGCAGGCGAACGAAGACGTACAAATGGTACTTCAAGTGAGCCTAACAAAGATAGATTGGTTTTTGGATTGGCATTACATATAGTTTTCGATACTGGGGCAACTACACATCAAATTCTTGTCGCCATACACATCATCAACCCGTCCAACCGAAGGCCAAAACTTATGCTGACGCACATACTCGAGTGGGAACACGGCAGTTTCTCGGCTGTACGGGTGTGACCAGTCCTCGCCCGTGACGACACTGGCAGTATGTGGGGCATTGACCAATGGGTTATCTTCCGCCGTCCAACCGTCTGTGCCGTCTTTGACCTGCATTGCTTCTTGCTTGATTTGCTTGAGTGCTGAAATAAAGCGGTCTAGCTCATGCTTTGGCTCGGATTCGGTTGGCTCAATCATCAGCGTGCCTGCGACAGGGAAACTCATCGTCGGGGCGTGGAAACCGTAATCCATCAGGCGTTTGGCTATGTCAGTCTCGGTGCTGCCTGTTTCTTCCTTGCGCGGACGAATGTCGATGATGCACTCGTGAGCCACTCGTCCATTTTTACCTGTGTATAAAACGGGATAATCATCCTTGAGTTGGCTGGCGACATAGTTAGCATTGAGCAATGCCACTTCTGTGGCTTCAAGCAAGCCGTCGTGTCCCATCATGGTGATATACATCCATGAAATTGGCAAAATGCTGGCAGAACCATAAGGTGCGGCAGACACGGCTGAACACTCATTTGGGGCATTATGTACTGGGCTAACAGCATGATTTGCCTTAAATGGGGCAAGGTGCGACTTCATGCCAATCGGTCCCATGCCCGGACCACCGCCACCGTGCGGAATACAGAAAGTTTTGTGCAAGTTCATGTGTAGCACATCGGCACCCACTTCGGCAGGTTGCATCACGCCCACCTGAGCGTTCATGTTCGCCCCGTCCATATACACTTGCCCGCCATGCTCGTGAATCAGCGAGCAAATGTCTCGGATACCAGCTTCAAACACGCCGTGCGTGGACGGGTACGTCACCATCAACGCCCCAAGTCGCTCGCTATGTTCTTCACATTTGGCGGTTAAGTCAGCAACGTCAATATTGCCGTCTTCATCGGTATCAACGACGACGACTTGCATGCCCATCATTTGAGCGGTCGCAGGGTTCGTGCCATGAGCGGACTTTGGAATCAAGCACACGTCACGATTGGGCTGACCTTGTGACTCGTGATAACGACGGATAGCAAGCAAGCCAGCGTACTCACCCGATGCCCCTGAGTTAGGTTGCATCGAAATGTCATCAAAGCCTGTAATGGCTTTAAGCTGGTCTTGCAAGCTGTCAATCATGGCAATGTAGCCACCGACTTGCTCACGGGGGGCGAAGGGATGCACATTGGCAAACTCATTCCAAGTGATGGGCAACATCTCGCTCGTGGCATTGAGTTTCATGGTACAACTGCCGAGCGAAATCATGCTACGGTTCATCGCCAAGTCTTTGTCTTCAAGCGACTTGAGATAGCGTAACATCTCATGTTCGGTGTGATGCGAATTAAACACAGGGTGCGTTAAAATCTCATCGTTGCGTAATACGTCATCGTTTAGTCCGATGCGGACATCGTTTGGAAATTCGTGTGATTTACCGACAAACAGTTGCGTCAGCACCGCAAAATCGTCGGCATCACTGACCTCACTAAATGCGACTGACAATTTATCATTACCCACTCGCCACAGGTTGTAGCCGACGTTTTGGTCATTGTCGTAAATCTGCTGTGCTAATTTTTCCGAACCACAATCTATCAGCACTGCGTCGAAAAATTGGTCATGCACCACGTTTAGTTCACCACCTTCTTGCCCAATCACATCAGCAAAGGCGGTTGCCATCGCATGAATGCGGGTAGCGATGCGTTTGACCCCTTCAGGTCCATGATAAACCGCATACATGCCAGCCAAATTAGCAAGTAACACTTGTGAGGTGCAAATGTTTGAGTTGGCTTTTTCACGGCGAATGTGTTGCTCACGGGTTTGTAGTGCCATGCGTAGGGCGGTGTTGCCTTGAGCGTCTTTGGATACGCCAATGATGCGACCGGGGGCAGAGCGTTTGGCTTTGTCAGTAAAGGCAAAATATGCGGCGTGCGGGCCGCCAAAGCCCATCGGAATGCCAAAGCGTTGCGTACTGCCTAATGCCACGTCTGCTCCCATGTCGGCAGGCGATTTGAGCAGTACCAAACTCATGATATCCGCTCCGACGATGGCGTAGGTTTTGTTTTCTTTAACGCTGGCTATAACATCGGTTAAATCGACCACATCACCATCTTTGCCCACGTATTGGAAATACGCCCCAAAGAAGTCGCCCTCTTTTGCGGTATCAAAATCACCAACCACGATTTCCCAGCCGAAATACTCGGCACGGGTTTTAATCACGTCCAACGTTTGCGGATAGGTACGCTCATCGACAAAAAATTGATTAGACTTCGATTTACTCACCCGTTTTGCCATCGCCATACCTTCAGCTGCGGCGGTTGCCTCATCGAGCAATGAAGCCCCAGCGAGCTCTAAGCCTGTGAGATCAATACAAACCTGTTGAAAATTAAGCAATGCCTCAAGGCGGCCTTGCGAAATCTCCGCTTGATACGGTGTGTAGGCGGTGTACCAACCCGGGTTTTCAAGCACGTTTCGCTGAATCACCGCAGGCATTCGCACGGGCGAATAGCCTTGCCCAATGTAGCTTTTGTTGACGGTAATGTCGTCTGCCATGCCTTTAAGTTTTGCCAACGCATCATGCTCACTCATGGCAGCGGGCAAATCAAGCGACCGATGCATGCGTACCGATTCGGGCACAGTGTCATTAACAAAACTGTCCATGTCGTCATAACCGACGGCTTTTAGCATCTCCGCCTGTTCTGTTTTTCCCGAACCAAGATGGCGTTCGACAAAAGCATGGTCATTAAAAAGAGTAGAAAAAGTAGTCATGGGCAGTCTCTGTTAACGTATAAGATGGAACATAAATAATAAATCGAAGGGAAGACACAATATGCTAATTAAAAAAAGGCTAGCAAACTGGAGCAAGTAAATCATTTGCTCCGACTTTGCTAACCTACAATAAATACCTAAACCCTAAACACAAACTCATTAAAGTCAAAACGATATTGCTCGCTATAAATACCTTTCTCGCTACGTTCCCCTGCCCCAATCATCATCACCACATGATGATCATCGGTCAGGTTCAAAAGTTTTTTAAGAGCAGGCTCATCAAATCCGCCCATCGCACAACTGTCAAAACCGTGGGCTCTGAGGGCAAGTATCAAGTTTTCGGCAGCAAGTGCGGTGTTGTTTGTCGCCCAGTTTTTTACATCTTCAAAGGTATAATAAGGCGACTTCATCGGACCTTTAAAGGTACGAACCGCTTGGGTGAGTCCCCATTTGGCAGCCGATGCGACATTGGCAGGACCTCGCACAAAGTCGAGTGCCACCACTTTGGTGTAGTAGTTCTGCACCTTTTTAGGCACAGGCGAGCTGGGAAATTCACGCAAGTTTTGTTTGGCACGCTCATCCCAAGTGTCAGTCCGAGCCACCACGGCGATCACCAGAGCCGCGGTGTTGGCGGCGTTTTGCCCCATGGCACTTTTATTTGCTTTTTCACGGTTGGCGGCGGAGTCAAGGACATACACCTCCCACGGTTGCAGGGTGCTTGAGTTTGGGGCAAGCATGGCAAGGCGTAGGCAATCGTCTAGCACCTCGTCAGGAATCGGCGTGTCAGTAAATTTTCGCACCGAACGACGAGACTCCACCACTTGTGTAAAAGCGTCAAGCTGGGGCGTATGATTGGGGGTTGCTAGGTCAGTTTTTGGATCAGTTGGATTGGCAGGGTTCGACATGATGAAGCTCAATTATCAATGAATTTTAAATCTTAAGTAGGTCGTGTTAGTAATGCAGTAAATAACCTTAACTATACGACAAAAATGAGTTTTAAAACTCGTTTTTGTACTCATCGGCACTCATCAACTCGTCATAATCATCGGCATTGTCTGGGCGGATTTTAAAAAACCAACCGTCGCCGTACGGGTCCGTATTCACGATTTCTGGCTCATCTTCCAAGCTGTCATTAATGGCAACGATTTCGCCTGTGATGGGGGCATACACGTCCGAGGCGGCTTTGACCGACTCCACAACGGCAATTTCATCATCAACCGCAACCGTATCGCCCACTTCTGGCAACTCAATAAACACAATGTCACCAAGCAAGTCTTGAGCGTGGTCAGTGATGCCGACTGTAATCGTACCGTCATCTTCCATGCGTAGCCATTCATGGCTGGCAACGTATTTTAGTTCTGCTGGGATATTGCTCATGGGGGTCTCCTAAGGGGTAGTATGAAATTAATTAAAGTTAATCAAACTGCTTTTTGCCATTGCGTACAAAGGGTAATTTTACCACCCGCACATCAACAAATTTGCCTTTGCCACGTAAATCGACTTGCAGGGTGTCGCCTTCGTTCACGCTCATGGGCACACGGGCGATACCAATCTAATGCTCAAGGGTTGGTGAAAACGTGCCACTGGTGATGATGCCAGCTGGCTGACCGTCTATCACTACTGCCATGCCATCACGCAATACGCCCCGAGATTCTAGCACAAGACCGACTTGCTTTAATGCACTGCCATCGGCTTTGGCTTGTTCACGTTTGCTAACCAAGGCTTCTCGTCCGACAAAATCTCTATCGGCTTGCCCTTCTTTAGACTTCAGGGCAAGCGTCCAACTCATGTTGCACTCATATGGGCTAACTGTATCGTCCATGTCGTTACCATACAGGTTCATCCCCGCTTCCATGCGTAAGGTATCACGTGCCCCAAGTCCACAAGGACGAATGCCTGCCTCTTTTAGCGCATTAAAAAACACTTCGGCTTTTCCTTCAGGCAAAATTACTTCCACACCGTTCTCACCCGTGTAGCCTGTGCGAGCCACAAACCAATCTTTGCCCTCAATGTCGGTCAAATCTGCCCCAACAAACGGCTTTAAGCCTTCTAACGTCTCTGCCCAAGCAGGCTTTGCTTGACTCAATTTGGCAATGGCGTTGGGTCCTTGCACCGCTAACATGGCAAGCTCAGGGCGTTCGGTAAGCGTCACTGCAAAGTCAGAGGCAACCTTGTTGAATTGTGCCAAATCTTTGTCACGAGTTGCCGCATTCGACACGATGCGATATTCGGTTTCCGCCTCGTTCATACGATACACAATCAAATCGTCAATCACGCCGCCTTCATCGTTTAACATACCCGAGTATAATGCCTTACCGACAGTTTTAAGTTTTGCCACATCATTAGCAATCAGCTTTTGTAAAAAAGCTTTTGCGTCCTCGCCTGCCACATCGGTGACAACCATATGCGACACATCAAACATGCCAGCATCGGTACGCACCGCATCGTGCTCTTCACGCTGTGAGCCATAATGAATGGGCAATTCCCACCCTGCAAAGTCGACCATTTTTCCTTCGGCATCGACATGGGCTTGATAAAAGGGGGTACGGTTTGGCGTGGCTTCGGACATAACAATTCCTTAAATTAATTTGGCAAGTATCAAGTATATGGACATAAAAAAAGGGCAAACCCATGAGCAAATCTTACTGACCGCTCAACTTTTTGACCGTTCAATAGCATCTGCTCATGCGTTTGCCCCATCTGTCCTGAAACCTGAGATTTTCACGGTTAGCTTTGCATATTTAGCCAAGAATATATAGACAATCCATAATGAATGTAGCACGAGGCAGGCGAGTGAAGATGTCGTACTTCGAGCAAGCCTAACAAAGTGATACGTTTATTATGGGCAGTCTATAAACCGCTTTGCCCCTTCGGTGTGGGCAAACTATCCTGCCCTACTCTCCAGATTTTTGTATCGGCTAACTTATTCTATAGTTAACGACAAAGCATATCAGTCCATTGACCTGAGCGATTGGCGGGGTGCTTACGCCTTCGGTGGGCAAGTCGTGCCTGCCACTCTCCTGATATGCCTAAATTTAATCAAAACTATTATGAAAGGTGCTGACGAATTTTACAAGTCGAAGTTATCAGTAAACTTGCAACTCATTGTCTAGGCTTAAGGTGGTAGCAATGATGTGTTCCAAAAGCTTAACCCAAAGAGCATAAGCTGTGGCATTGGGATGAAAGCCATCGCTTGCAAAACCATCGGCAATGGGCTGTCTTAAACTTTCTGCATGCGTCAAAAAGTCGGCAGACACATAATAAACGTCATTGTTCTGGCAAAATGTTTGCAAAGCATCATCGTAAACGTCCGATTTTTTGCCCACAAAAGCGTTTAATGGCTTAGGCAAAGCAGGAAATAACGCCATCGGTGGCAGGGCAGTTAAAAATAGATGCTTTACGCCAAACTTACGATGAGCAATAGCTAGAATTTTACTAAGATTATTTTGCCAAACGTCCATTGGTGTGCTTATTGTCACATCATTAACCCCCACCACAATAACCATTACATCGATAGGGTCAGACGGTTTGGGCAACACATACAAGCGTCTTAGCACATCAAAACTGGTATGCCCTGTGGTGGCGTGCAGTTGCCAGTCAATTCCAGCAAATTGTTGACTCAAACCCGCATCCGTTTGCAAATTAACAAGCACCTGTCCGATTAGTGCGTCATCTTGATACGTCACGCCCACACCACATGCCGACGAATCTCCGACCATCATCAGTGATAAGTTAGGCTTTTTTGATGACGGATTAAGCGTAAATAACCCTCCCAGCTCGCCTTCTGCTTCAGGTAACCGTACCGTATCCTGCTTTAGCTTGCGGGCTTGGATAAGGTAGAGGGGGGCAAACACCATGTGGCTTTTTGTCCACAGGGCATAACCCCCATCGTCAACCGTTCATTGCCGCCATAATCTTGCACAGTGCGAACGTCATCAAAACTGTAATGGTTAAAAATTGCCCGTACCGCCTCGCCTTGGTCATGTCCATGCTCGATGGCAAGTAACCCACCTGCCTGCAAATAGCCCGTCTGCAAAAATTTAGGGGCATACTTTACGATATGGCGAATGTCCGCCAGTCCACCCTCATCCGCCACCAAAGCGGTATGCGGTTCGGTTTTAAGGTTTGCTAAATGAGCATCGCTCTCGCTGATATAAGGTGGGTTAGACACAATGACCGCAAACTTGTCTTGCTCGTCGATGCTATCAAGAGTGGCATACCAATCGCTTTGCATAAAAGTGACGTTGGGCACTTGATTCAGCTTGGCATTTTGCCTTGCGATGGTTAAAGCCTCTGCCGAATTATCCACGCCAATCACCTGCCACTCACCTGTATAAGATATATGTAACTCGATCTCTAACGTGATTGCAATGAACCCTGAGCCTGTGCCTAAATCAAGTAAGCGTTTCGTGGCGGGTGTCTCGGTATAATTATTATCTTCTGCGGACGTTTGATAATTAGCATCAATCCATGCCAGCACTTGCTCAATTAACACTTCGGTATCAGAGCGAGGAATTAGCGTGTGCTCATTAACGATAAATTCCAAATCCCAAAATGCTTGCTTACCAGTCAGATACGCCAGTGGCGTACCTGCTTGCATCTTAGCGATGCCGTCATCAAACTCGGCTTGCTCTGAGTCGTTTAACTCATAATCACCATGACTATAAAGAAACGTTGGCGACTGATTGATAACATGACACAACCAATCTTGCACCCAATGCGATGGCAATCCTGCAGGTAAATGACGTTTTATTTCCTCAATAGTCATACATTTAATCAATAAAATATAAGGTTCTTAAGCCCCCCTTTGTGGAGGGGGATTTAGCGGGAATTTAGAGGGAAATTTTGATTCAGATAGCAATTTCAATTATTCAATTTCATTAGCGGGCTTGCCTGTGGTGTCGTTTTCACCAATCATCAGCTGTTTATCGACCAAATAAATCAGCAACAAAATCGGAATACCAATGGCGAAAGTGAAAGTGAAAAAGAACGGATAGCCCATCGCATCGACAATACCGCCCGAATAGCCGCCCAACACTTTAGGGAACAATGTCATGAGTGATGAGAAAATGGCATATTGCACGGCGGTAAATTTGATGGACGTGAGAGCCGATAAAAAGGCAATGAACACCGCACTGGCAAGCCCTGCTGCCAAATTATCCATGATGACCGCCATATACATATAGGTTAAGTCGCCAGGGTGATAGGTCAATAAGACAAATAGCAAGTTGGTGACACACGCCAAAATTGCCCCGACCATCATGGCTTGCATGATACGAAAACGCTGAGCCAACATGCCGCCCAAAAATCCGCCCGCAATCACCCTCACCACGCCAACCAGTTTCACCGCATTGGCAATGTCGGTTTTGCTAAAGCCCATGTCTTGATAAAACACATTAGAAATCACGCCCGCCACAATGTCTGAGATGCGATACAACCCTATCAATGCGAGCAGTAATAAGGCTTGTTTGCCATAGCGGTTAAAAAAGTCGAGCACAGGCTCAATCCACGTTTCAAACGCCACTCGTTTTTTTACCAGTCCAACTTTTACCAAGCCCCACCCTGCTAAAATTGCCGCCGCCAGACTGCACAGCATTTGAGCAGAATTGATTAAAAATTGGCGTAATGGGTCATCAAATTCGGGTTTGATTGCTCCAAACTGACGATACACCAACACCAACGCTACTACCGACAATAAAAACACTGCCACCAAACGCAAGTAGTCGGACGTGGGGCGTTCGGTGCGGACTTGCTGACTGACTGGCTCATGAATGAGTAGCGTGGTGAGTACGCCAATGCCCATCACTGCTGCCATCACCCAATAGGTATTTCGCCACGCTGCATAGCTATAGGCTTCTTCGGTTGAGCCGAAATACACCGCCAAATACAACGCCCCTGCCCCTGCCACAATCATGCCGAGCCGATAACCCATCGTGTACATGGCAGCCAAAACCGACTGCATCGACGGGGGGGCAAGCTCGATGCGGTAGGCATCAATCACAATGTCTTGCGTGGCAGACGAAAACCCTAAAAGCACCGCCCCCATCGCCATCATCGGCAATACTGACGTATCAACGGGATTCACGCTTGCCATCAGCACAATAGCCCCAATCACGCCAAGTTGCGATACCAGCATCCACGCCCGTCGCCTACCTAAAAGCCGGGTCAAGACAGGCAACGGCAACGCATCAATGAGCGGTGCCCAAATAAACTTAAACGAATAGCCAAGAGCAGCCCAACTAAATGTCGTCACCACACTCCGCTCAATGCCCGCTTCTCTAAGCCATAGCGACAAGCTCGAAAAAATCAGCAAAATGGGAATGCCTGCTACAAAGCCTAAAAACAGCATGATGATGGCACGGGTATCAAGGTAGGCTTTGGCAGCCTCCCACCACGATTTTTTTTGAATGGACTTAATTTCAGAGGCAGACGATAAGGGTGAATTGGACATAAAAACAATCACGCAGAACAAAAAATGCTATCTTACTTGAGAATGCAAGCAATGACCATTTTTTGTAAAAGTTATGCTAAAGTAACTTGCATCAATATCGTCTCACTTATTGCCATGGATTGACACCCCTATGCTTTATCCCATTGCCATCATTCAACAAGACGGACAATTTCACGGGCGACTGCCTGACTTGCCCGACATCGAAGTCACGGGCGACACGATGGCTAACACCATCGAACAAGCCCGCACTCAAGTGATTGCGCATCTGCAAGACCTAGCAGAAAATGATGATCCCTTACCGCAGGGTAGCGATGTTGCCACACATTTGACTTCGGGTAACTATGCAGGATGGACTTGGGCGATTGTGAGCATTGGGGCATCTCGCATCGTCGGTGAAGAGGTAACGGTTAGTGTGGATTTTCCCGAACGCTTGTTAAAAAAAGTCATGGCACACCTTAAAGACAAAGATATGACCGTCGAAAATTTTATCGTTAAACTGCTTAAAGAAGCGATACAGTCTGATAAATAAGAAAAATAGAGTTCAATCTCGCTTATGCTATAAACGCATAAAGACAGTTTTTTTATGCGTTTTGTTATGGATAAAGGTTAGATAAACTGCCCTATTTTATGATAAATCAGCCTTGGGAAGAAATAATATGGCAATTGACGTGGTGGTGAATCAACGGCATTTACAAATTCAGCTCAAACAGTTGGAGACAGTATGGCATACAGTGGTCAATGGCTATAATCTAAGCCAAGCGGCAACCACGCTGCATACCAGCCAATCCAGTCTGTCTAAGCACATCGCCGCCCTAGAAAACCAGCTTAAAACCGAAGTCTTTGTGCGACAAGGCAAACGCCTGACGGGGCTTACGCCAATGGGGCAATCGCTTTTGCCACATATCGAAAACATTTTTGCAGAAATCCGCACCATCGAAAACCTGAGTCTAGATTTTAATAACCCCAACAGTGGCACGCTTACCATCGCCACCACGCATACCCAAGCCCGTTATGTGTTGCCCGACATTATTAAAGCGTTTAAAAAGCAATATCCTAAAGTGCAACTGGTGCTACAACAAGCTGACCCCGAAACCATCGCTAACATGGTGATTCGGGGGCAAGCCGACATTGGTGTGGCGACCGAATCGCTGCTGCATAACGACTATTTGCGGTGCTACCGCTTTTATGACTGGTCGCATCGGGTGATTGTGCCGAACGACCACGAACTGGCAAACCAAAGCGAGGTAGACTTGCCGCTGCTAGCCAGCTATCCAATTATTACCTATAACGGAGGGTTTACAGGACTCAGCCAGATTGACGAAACCGTTGCCAACGCAGGGTTAGAGCCTGATATCGTACTCGCCGCTCTCGACGCTGATGTGATTAGCACCTATGTTGGGGCAGGGCTTGGTGTGGGTATCATCGCTGAGATGGCGTTTGAGCCGAGCCATTATCAAAACCTCACCGCCATTGATACGCAAGATTTTGGACGCTTCACCAGTTGGATTGCGGTGCGGGATGATGCGGAAATTCGGGGCTTTGGACAAGCATTTATTGAACTGTGTCAACAGCCGTTTGATGTGAGCTAACTAGGGTCTGTTGAACCTTCACCACGCAAAGTTATCTGTTGCAAGCGTTAAATCTTAAAATAGCTTTCGTGCTAAAACTGGCTAAATTCGCCTTATTCTGCGTTGATGAGCTCACCAATATCTAGATATTGCTTGTACTCATCGCCTTGACTAAGGCAAATTTAATCTCAGTTTTATCTACGAAGACGAAAGTTCAACAGACCCTAAAAACTCTATTGATTTTTACCCTCTTTGCCGTCATTAAGAGATTAACAATTTATTATGATGACGGTAATTCCTATGACTAACTCTATTCCTTTATCCTTTCTTGACCTTGCCCCCGTGCCTGAGGGGCAGTCTACCGCAGAGGGCATCTCTCACACGGTTGAGATGGCACAAACTGCCGAAAAGATGGGCTTTAACCGCTATTGGCTTGCCGAACACCACAACATGCCCGGCATTGCCAGTGCCGCAACCGCCGTGTTGCTGTCGCACATCGGAGCAAACACGGACACCATTCGCATCGGCTCTGGCGGAGTCATGTTGCCCAATCACGCCCCGCTAGTGGTTGCCGAACAGTTTGGCACGTTGCAGGCATTGTATGGTGATCGCATTGACTTAGGTTTAGGTCGAGCCCCTGGCACGGACGGGGCGACGTTTAATGCTTTGCGTCGGCAAATCAGCGATGCCGATCGTTTTCCGCAAGACGTGGGCGAATTGCTGTTTTTCTTAGGCTCTGAGTCGGGGGCAAGCCCTGTGCAGGCCTTCCCTGGGGCGAATAGCAATGTACCCATTTGGATTTTAGGCTCATCGCTGTTTGGAGCGACGCTTGCGGCTAAATATGGCTTGCCGTATGCGTTTGCCTCGCATTTTGCTCCTCGCATGATGGCTCAAGCGATGGCGACTTACCGTGAGCAATTTGAACCTTCGCCTTATTTGGATAAGCCTTATGTCATGCTGGCAGGAAATTTATTGCTTGCTGACACCATCGAGGAAGCTGAATACCACTTTACCAGCACGCAACAAAGTTTTTTGCGTCTGCGTCGTGGCGGACGAGGGCAAATTCCCAAACCTGTCGATAGCATGACCAATTTATGGAACGTGGCAGAAGAAGCGATGGTCAATGACGCATTATCGGTGTCATTTGTGGGCAGTGTGGATTCGGTGCGTCCGAAACTCTCGGCATTTTTGGCAGAACATCAGCCCGATGAGTTGATTGTTACAGCTAACATTTACGATCAAGATGCTCGAGTGCGTTCGCTTGAATTGGCAGGGGAATTGGAGTTATTTAATTTGCCACTGATTGCTTAAACTGATTGCATAAAAAAGTTGTTTAAGACCGGCTAAGCCCAGCCAAGCCCCCGTAAAACTGCCATGCCCAGTGCCATGCCAAACAATGACACCACGGTGGTAAACGCCAAAATGTTTGCCGCCAACACCTCATTACCACCCATCGCCTTCGCCATGACATAGCTGGCGGCGGCGGTTGGTGAGGCAACCATCATAAACAGCACGCCCAACGCCACCCCTTGCAAACCAAATGCCACACCGACCCCAACAGCAAGCAAAGGGGCTATCACGATGCGTCCGATACTTGCCTGCATCGACAACCCTGATGGATGTAACATGGCTTTAACCTTGATTGTTGCCCCTGCACAGATGAGAGCCAGTGGCAATGCGGTACTCGCCAGTAAATCGCCCACCGTGTGTAAGATACTGCCCTCACTGAGCAACTCAGACGAAAATGGCAGGGCTTTATACACAAACGCCAGCACCAACGCCCAAATCAGCGGATTGGTTGCCATTTTTTTGCCAGCATTACCGATTTTTTGTGTCATGGAAATAGACGGGTTATCCCCTTCTGCTTCACTACCTGCTCGGCTTAAGGTAATCACCGCCAAAATATTAAACAAAATAGTGACAATGCCCATATACACCGCCCCAACGCTCAAGCCCTCACTGCCATAAGCGTTGGCAACAGTCGCCAAACCAATAATCGCCATGTTACTGCGAAACACCCCTTGCACAAACACGCCTTGGTCGGCAGGTTCTGCAATAAACTTGCGAGCATAAATTTCTGAGCCAATGAATAGCATCAGCGTCACCACAACACCCGCTAAAATCAAGCGAACTTGCTCGGCATAATTGACATCGCTGTCTGCCACGCTAAAAAACAACAAGCAGGGCAACGCGTAATTGAACACGAGCTTTGACGCATCATCGATAAAGGCTTTACTCACCTGCTCAAATTTGTTCAGCAAAAAACCCAACCCCATGAGTATGAGGTTGGGCAAAATAATTTTTAGGGCAAAAAGGAGGGCGGATAGCATCAAAGCATTATAAATGATTAAAAAGAAATTACTCAGAAATTGAGAGTTGTAAGCATTCGATCTCTGTATCTTCTAAAAAATCTTTAATCACCCTCTCATACTCAATAAGAATGTTTGCGATTTTACGAGTTGTCGTATTACCAAATCTAAACCAAATCACTTTAGGCGGACACCCATAAAACTGGCTCTACCAGTGTCTTATCCTTCAACTCCTAACCTTCACCAACCCGCCCGCTCTCGAATGGTTGTTAAGGTGTCATCGACAAGCAACTTGCCATCCACAAACACATCTTGCAGTAGGTTAGTTTGTCCATTCAAGGCATCTTCTTTGATGGTATCGAATTTGCCGTCTGTTTCCACCAACGCCAAGCGACCTTTTTTCGAGCGTTTAGAACGGCTGGTGATAGGGTCTTTAAACACATCTCGCCACTCGCCGTCCACTTTTGCGGCACTGGCTTTCATCGCCCAGCTCATGGTGTCTCGGTTGACTTGCTGAAGCAGTCCACCACCCATACCAAAGGTTACGTTATCGGCACTAAAGCCTGCGTTCATCACCGCATCCAAAATTTTGCCAAGGCTTTGCGGATTGATGCCATCGCCTTGAATCAACCGCACATAATCGGGCAGAACTTTATAGCCTTTGCTGTTGGTCGTCGTACCAAACTTCACCGCCAAACGTTCCAATGCTTCCCGCACCACTTTGGCAGGTTCGCCACTGTCGGGGCGAATGACCAGCGTGCCACCCATATTTTCTACGTCGGCTTTCAGCGATTCGCCCCAAATGTGGTCAATAGCGTTCCATAAGTCATAGCTGTCCGACACCACTGCTACCAGTTTACCCTCTCCGCCGAACTGCTCAAGCATGTTGGCAAAGGCTTGCTCCTCATGATCTCGTCCCCATGCAGTCATGGTGCTATGCTCAGCAGCAGGAATCGAAAACGCTGGCATCTCATCAGTCATGCCATACCAACGGGCGGCGGCAATGAGGGCGGTCATGCTGTCTGTACCCGAAAAGTTGACCAAATTAGCCAAACTACCGAGTGCTACCGTTTCCATACTCGACACACCTCGTGCTCCAAAATCATGTAGTTTAAACGGTAAGCCCTCCAAACTGTCGGCAGATTTTTCTAGGGCAGATTTAATCACGCTTCGGCAATAGTGCGACACACTCGCTACCGTTGAGGGATACCAGATGCCTCGTAGCAACGCCGTCTCCAAATAGCTTGGCAGCCAATAAAATTCAGGGTCGGTATTGACGATTTGGCACACCACGTTCGACACAGGCACAATCGACCCTTCAGGCACGGCTTGAATGCGAATCGGCAAATAACCGCCGTGCTTGTTTAGCATTGCCTCCCAACCTGCTCGATAAAACGGTAAGCCGTGGGCGGTAATCATGGTTTCGGCTTCATCAATGTCGCTGGCAGTGATGGGGGTCATCAAATAGTCTTTGATAAACGCCTGCAAGCCAAAAAACACCACGTCATAATCGCCTTTGCGGGCTTCGACGTAGCTGGACACATATTCGGTGTCGGGCGGATATTGCAACCAGTGCGACGTTTTGTAGCTGTCGGCATTTAAGATTAGGTTGGTAAAGTTGGTCGTAAACATCACAGAACTCCTCTGTTGTGTGAAATGAACGAAGTCCTGAACGATTGCGGTGCAAATTAACGCCGATGTACAAGTCGTACTTCAAGTTAATTTAATCCGCAAGCGTGACGGAATTCGTTCATTTGCACCATTTAATTTTGACAGAAAACCATCTCTATTAAGTGGTGCTAAAAAACCCATTTCCGTCTATCGGTTTGAGGTGGAATTGATAAAATATGTCATTTATAAACCGACCATTTTGGTGATAATCGCATAATGGTCTTCAAACATCTGTTTGGCATCGAGTTCGGCAAGCGGCAGCCAAAATGCCCGTGCCGCATCGTCGCCACCTTTCACTTTGGGCAAGCCTTTGGGGTCGTTTTTAAGTTGAAAATAAAACGCTTGGGTGATGGTGCGTCCTCGTGCCGAACGGTACGGGTCATCAAAGGTATACTGACTGTGGCGAGAACCTCGTAGCACAGGCTCAGGTACTTTTAGGCGAGTTTCTTCTCGAAGCTCCCGAATGCACGCATCAAACAAGGTTTCTTTTTGATCGACAAAGCCACCGGGCAATGCCCACAAGCCCTTACCAGGCAAACTGCGACGCTCCACCAGCAAAATATGCCCCGATTGCACCACCACCGCATCGGCGGTCATAAAAGTCGGCGGATAAGGCGTGTCTTCCCACTGTTTTTTATAGCGGTCAATAAACCACGCCTCTTCGTGCAACTGCTGATAGTCGTCGGTTTTCTTAAACGCTTCGAGCACTTCTCGAGTGGATTCAGGCGTGCGGTCTAGTGTAGGCGTTGCCCCCATCAAATAGCCGTCCCGAATGGGCGTGGCGGATAAATTTTTATAGTTTGGCACCGATACCGACGCCCAATTGGGAAACAAAGATAGATAATAAGACGAGCTGTCTTTAGAATGTCCAATCAAACCAATGTCGGCTTGCAAATCGCCCGTAACTGACTTCACACCCGCCTGCACATATTTGAGCCAGCGAGTGTCGTTATAAAGGGCATCGTCCAACCCAACGCAATGAATACGACTTGCGTCCGCCTTAGAATACGCCCCCTTAATCATCTTACTTCGTTCTGCCACCGTAAACGGATTACGCAAACTGCGAGGCAAATTTGCCGAGCCAATCAGCATGATGACATTTTTAGCTCGCTGCAGTGCCTCGTCCACCACCGCTTTGTGCCCGTTATGAAACGGCTGAAAGCGTCCAATAAACACCAAATAATCAAATTGGCGTCCGCTATTTTTTGCGTCGCTTTGAGTATTGTGTTGGGTGTCACCATGGGGCTTAGTGACGGGGCTTTGTTCGGGCAGTACGCTCATAGTAAACTCTTTAATATTAATTCAATCAAAATTTTCTTTTTTGTATTATGCCGAAGCTTTATCAGTATTTGCTAACATACCTTTAAGCTTCTTTTGTTTCTTAAGCGTCATGCCAAGCAGTTGAATGGCAGCAGGTGTCACGCCACTGATGCGACCTGCTTGCCCAAGCGTGGCAGGTCGCACGTCACTTAACTTTTGCACAATCTCATTAGACAAGCCCGACACGCTGGCATAATCAAAATCCGTCGGCAACGTGGTGCTCTCAAGACGTTTCATCTGATTGATTTCATCTTGCTGACGGTCAATATAACCCGCATATTTCACGGAAATCTCAATCTGCTCGCCCACTTCATCGCTCACCTCGCTATCAGTGATGGTTCGAATGTCGGCAAACGTCACTTTTGGTCGCTTGAGCAAATCATAAGGATTGGCGTCGTGAGAGAACGTCTCGCCTGTTTGTTCGGCGAATTTTGGCCGAATCTCATTTTGCGGGGTTGCCCACAAGTCTTTGAGGCGGGCGGACTCGCTTTCGATGCTGTTCATTTTGGTTTGATAGGCTTGCCAACGAGCATCATTCACCAAACCAAGTTTGCGTCCAACCGCGGTCAATCGCTGATCGGCATTGTCTTCACGCAATAGCAAACGGTATTCGGCACGGCTGGTGAACATACGATATGGCTCTTTGGTGCCGTGTGTGATGAGGTCATCGACCAATACACCCAAATACGCTTGATCTCGGGTAGGTGTCCACGTATCCATTACAGGATTATCCTGCGTGGATAAGGCGGCATTCACGCCAGCGAGCAAGCCTTGCACACCTGCTTCTTCATAGCCCGTTGTGCCGTTGATTTGCCCCGCAAAATACAGACGGTCGATAGATTTGGTTTCAAGGGTGGGCTTGAGGTTTTGCGGATTAAAATAATCGTACTCAATGGCATAACCTGGGCGAGTAATGTGGGCGTTCTCTAACCCTGCCATCGTGCGGATAAACTCAAACTGCACGTCAAATGGCAAACTGGTCGAGATACCATTTGGGTAGAGCTCGTGTGTGGTCAAGCCTTCAGGTTCAATAAAAATTTGATGACTGTCTTTATCAGCAAAACGATGGATTTTGTCTTCAATCGACGGACAATAGCGAGGTCCTACCCCTTCAATATCGCCCGAAAACAAGGGCGAGCGGTCAAGGTGCTTGGCGATGATTTCATGTGTTTTGACATTGGTATAGGTGATGTAGCAGTTCACCTGCTCAGGGTGCATGCTCACATTGCCCATAAAACTCATGACCGGCAATGGCGTGTCGCCAGGTTGCACCGTCATTTTGCTAAAATCAACGGTTTTGGCGTCGATACGAGCGGGCGTACCTGGCTAGACTAGTCCGAAAGGCAGTTTGTGTTGAAGAAGTCGCTCGGCTAGTGAGATGTCCGGATGTTCGCCAGCCCGACCGCCTTTGGCATTGTTCAAGCCAATGTGAATCACCCCGCCCAAAAACGTGCCCGACGTCAAAATAACGCTATGCGAACGAAACACAATACCCGTCGAGGTCACCACGCCACATGCCTTACCATTTTCGACCACGATATCATCTGCCCCTTGCTGAAATAAATCCAAATTGGGCTGGTTTTCTAAGGCATAACGAATCGCCGCTTTATACAGAACTCGATCTGCTTGTGCCCGAGTGGCTCGCACCGCTGCCCCTTTGCGACTGTTAAGTACTCGAAACTGAATGCCCGCTTTGTCGGTTGCCAGTGCCATTGCTCCGCCCAACGCATCAATTTCTCGCACCAAATGCGATTTACCAATGCCGCCGATGGCAGGGTTACAACTCATCTGCCCCAGCGTCTCGATGTTGTGCGTGAGTAGTAAGGTTTGCGACCCCATGCGAGCCGCTGCTAACGCCGCTTCCGTGCCAGCGTGTCCACCGCCAATGACAATCACGTCATAGGTTTTGGGATAAGTGTGAGTAGATGTGGACATGGCAACCTCGGCGTTTAATAAAAATTGGGCATACACCCGAATATATCAATCTCGTAATTTAATCATGAAAATAAATTGAACGATTGACCCCAGCTCTCCCCTTGCTAAGGGAAGGAATCCGTTCCCCCACCTTACGAAGGAGCGGGTCAAGGGGAGGGTTTAGACATACAATACAATCTGGTTTTCACTCTAACCAAAATGGTGATAATTATAGCAAATTTCCGTTTAAGCCGTCTGATTATGATTTAATAGTAAGGGTTTAAATTGCCAAATAAGAATATCGAATGATTTGCCTAACTTGCCACAGCCCGATAATATCCAAACAATCATTTTGAATGTTCATTCTATAATCTGCCTTATGATGCCACTTAAACTGCCGTCTTTATACAAATTGTCCGCTTTATCACTTCTTACCCCAGCACTTGTACCCGTCGTTTTTGCTTCGTTTGCCTCCCTAACCATGCTGACACTGTCAGGATGCCAAAGCTCACAGACTTTGCCGTCCGCTACTGCCCAAACCAGCACTAAATCCACCATAACTACCTCAACAGGATATACCAAAGTGCCTACTGGCAATGAATTTGCCTCCGAGCCCAGTCGGCATGAATATCGCTTAGATAATGGTTTGCAGGTCATCATTAAGGAAGATCACCGCACACCTGTGGTCATCAGCCAAATTTGGTATCACGTAGGTAGTGCAGACGAGCCCGAGGACAAAGGGGGCATCTCGCATCTGCTTGAACACATGATGTTTAAAGGCACGCCCCCCGTTTCGGGCGATGACTTCGACCGCTTGATTCCTAAATATGGGGGCAATCACAACGCCTTCACCAGTCACGACTACACGGGATATTATGAAGTTTTTCCCGCCAACCGTTTGGCATTGGCGTTAGAGCTCGAAGCCGACCGCATGACCAATCTTGATTTTGCTAGCGAGGCGTTTGCCGAAGAATTTAAGCAAGAGCGTCAAATTGTCATGGAAGAACGTCGGCAACGCACCGACGACAGCCCCGTTGCTCGAGCGTCAGAGAAGTTTCGCCTGCTAGCCATGCCAGACAGCCCCAAAGGTGAATCGGTGATTGGTCCGATGGCGGAAATTGGGAGCATCACCATTGATGAGCTACAGGACTGGTATGACACTTGGTATGCCCCAAACAATGCGACGCTGGTAATTGTGGGTGACGTTGACCCCATCGATGCGATGCAAAACGTGGTGCGATATTTTGCTGACATACCCGCCAAAACCTTGCCCAAACGCCCCAGCGTCACGCAAAACGGCATGCGAGGGTATGTTAAAAAAGAGTTGGTAGAAACCGTTAATGTGCCGATGCTGGTGATGGCATACAACGTGCCGACTGTCGCCAGCTTGGCAGAAGCGGGCAAGCCGACTGATGAGGCATATGCGTTATTGAAATTACAGTTCGTGTTAGACGGGGGCTATTCGGCACGGCTTGAGCGTCGCTTGGTGCGAGAACAAAATCTGCTCGCTTCTATCGTGACCTATTATGACCTTTACGACCGAGGCGATGGACTGTTTTTGTTACAAACCGTGCCTCGTGCAGGCGTATCGTTAGATGACGCTCAGCAAGCCTTGCAACACGAAATTGCACAAATGACCACCGATGACTTCGATGACGCAGTTTTAAGCCGAGCCGAAAACAATTTGGTAAAGGGGTTTGTGTTTGGGCAAGACAGCGTGATGGGGCAAGCCCAAATGATTGGCAGTTTGCAAACGGCAGGGCTGGATGACCGTATCATCGAGCAACTGCCGGACAACGTGGCAAACGTCACCACGGCTGACATTCATGCAGTGGCTAAAAAGTATTTAACCACAGACAATCTTACCGTCATGCATGTCATTCCTTATGAGGATGAAAAAAGTGACGGTGAGATGAGCGAAGACGGTCATTAACTCCTTATTGATTTTCACACGCCCTATATCCCAATTCGACTTTAAAACGTGACTCTCAAAAACGTGACTCTCAAAAACGTGATTCGCAAAAACATGACTCTCAGCCCAAAAACATGACTCTCAGCCCAAAAACATGATCAACTTAAAAATGGTCAATCTAAATATTACGGTCATCTCTATGCTTAATCTACAACCTATTATCAACCATTCTCGTCAATCCCTCACTTGCCTGTTGTTAGCGGGCGGATTTGTCATTAGCTCAACCACGGTTTATGCCAGCACGCCAGCCATTGCACCTGACACGGCTATTGCTAGTGCCCCGATGGCAGATATCTCGAATACTGCTTTGCAAGAACACACCGCAAAAGATGTGGATATCAGCCAGCCCATCCTTGCCGAGCAGGCTCTCACCAGTTTGCAGCACACCAAACCGCTTGAGTTTGATTTGCCCACCATTCACAGATTTGAGACCACAAGCGGAATCCCTGTTGCTTTTGTCTCGACTGACCAGTTGCCCATCGTGGATGTGTCATTACACTTTAATGCAGGCAGTGCGAGGGATGAGAGCATTCGAGCAGACGCAGGCGGTTTAGCCAGCCTAACGGCTCAAATGCTGAGCAAAGGCACCACAGAGTTGAATGAAACTGAATTTGCCACCGAAGTGGAAAATTTGGGCATTAATTTGGCGGGTATGGCATACAAAGACCAATTAGTCATCACCCTTCGCAGTCTGTCGGATGCAGATAACCTTGCGCCTGCCGTGCGTTTGGTCAATGCCATGCTCCGCACCCCCCGTTTTGACGCAGACGTGCTAGCCCGAAGCAAAGCCCAGCAAACCTTGATACTCAAAAGCATGGAACAAAGCCCCGCTTTTTTGGCACAGCGGGCGTTTGATCAAGTCTTATATGGCGACCACCCTTATGCCGACATGACGTTTGGTTCGCTTGCCACCGTGCCAACCATCACCACCGAAGACATTCAGGCATTTTGGCGACGCTATGGCGTGGCAAACAATGCGTCATTAAGCATCACAGGCGATTTGACGCTTAGTGAAGCAAAGCGGATGGCAGAAAACTTAACTCAAGGTTTAAAAGCATGCTCGCCCGACCCCGCTCTTCCCTTACCCAAACCACCCAAACCTCAGCAAATCAACATTGATTATGCCAGCGACCAGACTTATGTGCTCATGGGGCAGTTGGGTAACGCCATCAGTGCTGACCCGAAAACATGGCAACAGCAGTCTGCCCTGACCATCGGCAATGAAATTTTGGCAGGTTCGGGATTTAACTCTCGCTTGATGCAAGCGGTGCGTAAGCGTGAGGGTTACACCTACGGAATTTATGGGGCATTCAATGCCATGCAAACCACAGGACCTTATCAAATCAGCTTTTCTACCCGCAACGCCAAAGCTCAAGATGCCATTGACTTAACGTTGGAGGTGATAGAGGACACTTTGACAGATGGGGTGACGCAAAGTGAATTTGAGCTTACCAAACAGAGCATCGTGAATGCTTATCCCATGAGTTTTGCCAGCAACGCCAGCATGAACCAAACGCTGGGAGCACTCACCTTTTATGAGTTGCCAGACTCATTCATTACGGACTACCCAAAACGTATCGAAAACACGACCATGGGTGAAGTCAATCAAGCCCTACGGAAAAAAATCAATCCTGACGATTTTATGATCATCACCGTCGGACAGCCTGATTTTGATGACAGGCGGTTTAGAAATACCCCTTAATCCACCATGGTGACTGACATGTCATAGTTGATGGGCGTTTGACGGTCAGTTAAGCGGTTGTCTGTCACTCTAATGTCATGGCGAACCGTATCTTGTACCACATAATTCCCCTCAATAAAGTTATGCCAAGTGGGAGCAACTAAAGCCACTTGCAACTCTTCAGGTATCGCACCGACAACCAACGTATCGCCCACTTCAGGGAACAAAAAGTAATCGCAATGCGTCGTTCGCATGATTTCTTTGGTGCGAACGATGGTGTTACAGTCAACCGGCTGTTCGAGTACTTTTTGGCAACTGGCCGGGCTTTTTGACGACAGGCGCGCTTGACTGATGGCCCATCACGGTCAGGTCGCGTTGGGTGCAACGTTGCCTCAAGCCCTTGGCTTGGTGATTGAGGTGGAAACCTTGGCGCGGATGTATCTCCAGGCCCGTTTGCTGGGGGAACCACCCCTACTCAGTGGTGAGCAAATCGCAGCTGTGGAG
>JAAXIL010000178.1 GCA_012270355.1 Psychrobacter sp. | reverse complement strand
TTGTTTTTGATGGATGCATTAAGCCACCCATCTGAATGACATATCATTTAACTTAGTCGTCCTTTCCGCTTCATCTTGCCCGTCAATTTTATTCAATAACGGCTCAATAAGTTGACGTTTGATGAGTTCCAAGACCGCCACAAAACTGACCACCACCCCAAGTTTACCTTGCTTTGCGTCCAATAACTCAACAAAGCGTTTTTGTTTATGTTGTTGAAGTTGCTGGCTGATACTGGCAATGCGATTGGACAACGGCACAGGGTCAATAGTAACAGTGTGCATTTGATAATCGGGTTTGCGTTGCATCATAAGCAGGCTATCAATCAATAGGTCAGGCGAGTAAGCGGGCAAAACGGCTCGCATCGCCTCATCAGACGGCATACTGACAAACGCCAAAAAAATGTCCCGTTCAACACGGGCTAACGCATCGAGACGCTGGCTAACCGCTTTGATTTGAGCATATTCCTCAAGACGAGCGATCAATTCTGCTTTAGGGTCTTGCTCATCGTCCACTTTGTCAGGATTGGGCAAAAGTAGCTGGGTTTTAATGGCAATCAGCGTCGATGCCATCAATAAATAATCGCCTGCCAACTCAAAATGGTCTGCGTCTAGCTCGCCAATGTATGCTAAATACTGCTCGGTGATGGGCAAAATGGCGGTACTGGTAATGTCAAAATTGTTTTTTTTCACCAAATACAGCAAAAAGTCCAATGGTCCTGCAAATTGCTCGAGCCAGACCGCAAACGCCTGTGGCGGAATATACAAATCCTCGGGCAAACTTTCGACAGGCGTGTCAAAGATGCGTGGTTGCATCATTTCTTCAATTTAGCCAAAGGCTTAATGCCAATCGCTCGCCGTGCTTTATCCAGTTGCTTACGACTATGGCGTCGAGCTTTGTCCGCCCCGTGTTGTAGAATTTCCTCAAGCTCTTTGGGGTTTGCCATCAGTTCATTGTATCGCTCACGGAATGGGGCAAGTTCCGCATCAATTTTTTCAAACAACTGTTGTTTGGCGTCGCCCCAACCTATGCCTGTTTCAAATTGCCCTCGAAACTCGGCAATCTCATCAGGCGTGGCAAACGCTTTGTAAATCTCAAAAATCGTCGATTCATTGGGGTCTTTTGGCTCTTCAGGGGCTTGTGAATTGGTCACAATCTGCATCACGGCTTTACGCAACTGCTTTTGTGAATCGACTTGTGGATTTACATTGCCGAACAGTGGAATAGTGTTGCCGTAGCTTTTGCTCATCTTGCGTCCGTCCAACCCCGTCAGCAATGGCACATTTTCATCGACCACTGCTTCGGGTAGCGTAAACAAGTCTTTATAACGGTGATTAAATGTGCCCGCAATGTCCCGAGCCATTTCAATGTGTTGAATTTGGTCACGTCCTACAGGGACATGGGTAGCGTTAAACATCAAAATATCCGACGCCATGAGCACAGGATAACCAAACAGTCCCATGGTGATGCCTCGGTCAGGGTCACCTTCGCTATCCTTTTCTAAATTGGCATCAACAGATGCTTTGTAGGCGTGGGATCGGTTCATCAGTCCTTTGGCACATGAGCAATTTAGAATCCATGCAAGCTCGGTGATTTCTGGCACGTCCGACTGTCGATAAAAGGTGACTTTTTCAGGGTTAAGTCCGCACGCCAGCCACGTCGATGCGATTGCTTTGGTCGATTCATGTATTTGCTTCGGATCATGGCATTTGATGATGCCGTGATAATCTGCCAAAAAAAAGAAGGCGTCAGTTTCCGTATGGTTATCAAGGTTTTGCACGGATTGAATGGCTGGACGAATCGCACCGACATAATTGCCCAAATGTGGAATGCCCGTAGTGGTGATGCCCGTTAAGATGCGTTTTTTTGTCGTTTGAGTTTGGGCGTTCGAATTTGTCGTATCAGTCATAAAAATTTCAGTATAGAGTTAGATAAATAAAGTCGTTAAAGGGTGCAAACAGTATAGCAAATTTGCATTTGAATGAATTCAAGGTCTGTTTAGCACTCAATCATAATACTTCGTCCGTCCCGTCTCATTGTGCTTAAACCGTTTGTGAAACCACATCCACTGGGTCGGGTCGATGCGAATTAAATCCTCAAGCACCTGGTTTACCCGTGTGGCATCGGCAACTTCATCTTTAGTCGGGTAATCAGTGAGGGCAGGGGTGATGGTGATTTGATACTGTGGACGCTCGCCAGACGATAGCGTATGCGGTGAGGTGCGATAAGTGTGCAATGCCATGACCGCAGGCGGATTTTTCTTATCACCGAGCCGGGCTAATCGACGAGGGGCAGTAATGGTAGCAGACGGTATGCCAAAAAAAGGGGCCATTACGCCCTGTTTCAGCGGATAATCTTGGTCAGGCGAATTCCACACAACCTTGCCTTCTTTTAGACGAGTGGCAAGCAGACGCATATCCCGATGCTCGATTTGACGCTCAAAAATATGTCGTCTTCCATTAAAGATAAACCAGTCGAGTAAGGCGTTATTTTGTGGACGATACACGCAATCTATCGCTGATAAATGGCGAAACAGTAGCCCGCCTAAGTCGAGCATGGTGTAGTGCCCGCCGAGCAGTAGCACCGCTTTGCCGTTTGTTTGAGCGTCTTGCAAATGCTCAAGCCCAGTTACGGAAACAAGGGTGTCAATATCACCAAACGCTTGCGGACGAAACCAAGCACATAAAGTTTCAAAAACCCCGACACCTTGATTAATAAACACCTGCCGTGCCATCTGTTCCCGTTCGGCATTGGATTGGTCAGGGAATGCCAACTTGAGATTAACCAATGTATCCCGACGGCGAGAACCTGCTAGTCGGGATATTAAAATGCCCAACTGCTTAACCGGCCAAAACTGCCAGCGTAATGGCAAATATATCAGCGGTAAAATCAAAGCAAAGGCAAGCCAAATACCCCAATACTTCGGGTGTAAAAATTGCCAGTCAAAAGGACGTTTCGGCTCACGTTCTTTTGGTTGAAGTGATGGCTTAAGCTTTGCTTTGGCTTGCACAGAAGAATCAACCTTCAAGTTCGTCCCACCGCTCTAATTTTTCCATAAGTTCGGTTTCAATCTCTGCCAGTCTCTCGCTAGCCTTTGTTGCTCCCTCAAGGTCTGTGCTAAACCATGTCCCATCAGCGAGTTTGCCTTGTAATTCTTCTTGCTCGGCTTCGAGTTTAGCGATTTGTTCAGGCAGGGCATCTAACTCACGTTGTTCGTTAAAACTCAGCTTACGTTTGGTAGCGGTCTGTTGGCTGGATTTTGCCGTGCTAGTATCGGTCTTAGTAGAAGAAGTTGTCTTATCCTTTTTGATCGCAGACTTAGGGGTTTCAGCTTGTTCTTTATCCGCCTTCTTGTTGATTGCCCTGTTTTGTGCATTGAGTCTGTCTCGTTGCACCACATAATCGGCATAACCGCCCACATATTCATGCACCACGCCATTGCCGTTGTCGTCCTTATCGAACACCCACGTACTTGTGACGACATTGTCCATAAACGCACGGTCATGGCTGATGAGTAAAATCGTGCCGTTAAAATTGGCAACCGATTCTTCTAGCAGTTCGAGCGTTGCCATATCGAGGTCATTGGTCGGTTCGTCGAGCACCAACACATTGGCAGGCTTTAATAATTGCTTAGCGAGCAACACTCGGTTACGTTCCCCACCCGATAGGGCTTTTACAGGCGTTCTGGCTCGCTCGGGGGCAAACAAAAAGTCTTGCAAATAACTCATGATGTGCGTTTTTTTGCCATTTACCTCGATGTGATCTGAGCCTTCTGATACATTTTGGGCAACGCTGGCTTCAAGGTCGAGCTGATCCCGCAGTTGATCAAAAAAGGCAATTTGCAAATTTGTGCCAAGCGTCACGCTACCCGATTTGGTGATGCTATCGTCGCTGTGGTCAATCACGTCAGCAAAAATGGCTTTAATGAGCGTGGTTTTGCCCACGCCATTGTCGCCGATGATGCCGATTTTATCGCCTCGCATGATGATCGTGTAAAAGTTGTCCACTAACACGTCGCCATCGTATTCGAGATGCAAGTTTTTGACTTTACACACCAGTTTGCCACTCTGCTCGCCAGCGTTCATGCTGATGTTGACGTTGCCGACTTGCTCACGGCGAGCTTGGCGTTCTTCTCTAAGTTGCTTTAATGCTCGTACCCGCCCTTCATTACGGGTGCGACGTGCTTTGATGCCTTGGCGAATCCAAACTTCCTCTTGTGCCAATTTTTTATCAAAGTTGGCATTGTTTTTTTCTTCGGCAATCAGTTGTTGTTCTTTGAGTTCTTGGTAGCGGGCGTAGCCATTAAGGTGTCCGCCACGCTCGCTCGATACGTCATAACTGGTCAATTGACCTCTATCAAGCTCGATGATGCGGGTGGCGAGTTTATCGACGAATGCCCTATCATGCGTTATAAACAGTAGCGTCAAGCCTTGCCAATCTTTCAAAAATTGCTCGAGCCATTCGATGCTGGCAACGTCCAGATGGTTGGTCGGTTCGTCCAGCATCAACACATCGGGGCGGGTGACGAGAGAGCGCGCAAGCTGGACGCGGCGATTTAGTCCGCCCGACAGCGAGGCTAAATCGTCGTCAGGGTCAAGTCCCATCAGTGTAATCAAACGACGAGCTTCCCGCTCTAAATCCCAGCCATGCACCGCATCAATTTTGTGTTGTAATTCTGCCATTGCATCACAGGCTAGCATGTCACCTGAACCACATGCTTCCGCTTGAGCATGATAATCGGTCAGCAATTTAGCGGTTGAGGCATCACCGCCCATCACGATGTCCAAAATTTTGCCGTTACTTTCGGGTACGTCCTGAGCTAGCATCGCTACTTTGATGGCATTATCAAAAATAATCTCACCGCTATCAGGTTTTATCGAACCATCAATCAGCTTAAATAAGGTCGATTTGCCCTCGCCATTGCGTCCAATCAAACACACTCGCTCGCCTTGCTTAATGGATAGCGTCACGTCGTCCAAAACGGGGGCAACACCAAACGCCAGCTACACATTTTTTATATGGATTAGAGCCATAATTTTTCTTTTTAGGATATGGAATACAGAATTTGCGTTAGTATAGCACCCTTATCTCAGACTTTAGACACAAAGACACTTTATACACTAAGACAAAACCATGACCATGCCAGCCAATACTGACCTACAAGCCCAAATTGATGATTTGCAAACCACCATTGCCCATCTTGAGATGACCATAGACAACCTAGATGCCTGGATTGCCAAACAAGACAAGCAAATGCAAGACATGGCACGCCAACTTAAGCTGATTTATGGGCACATTCAAAAGCAGACAAACGAAGACGGCATTGCTCCCTTTGATGTGTTTGCCGATGTGCCACCGCATTACTGATGAACAAAATTGATGACCGAACGCCACTGGCTATATCTGTCGGTAACTGTAAGTCATGCTTAATAGCTTTTTAAGAATGAAGCAAATTTATTAACTTATTGTATTGTTTTTGTCTTAAATTCCACTTAAGATGCTCAGAGCAAATTTAAGGACAGCGTTGCGGTGAGCAATGTTGTCTTTTTTTATTGTCAATCCTATACAATTTGGACGTTCGAGGTTATTTCATGTCTTTTTCTCCTAACAAACTTACCTTAGCCCTTGCTAGCTTGACAGCCATTACAGCCGCTCACGCTGCAGGACTTGACCGCTCTGGACAAGATGTCACTGCCTTTCTACAAGATGGCACTTATGCCGAGGTTAGCTATACCTATATCGATGGCGATGTCACAGGTCACGACAACGCAAATCTTGGCGTTACAGACTTAAACGCTTACACAAAAGGCAACAAGATTGACGACATTGCTGAAGCTTATGATTTTATGCGTTATGGTGTAAAAGCAGATATCAACGATACGGTCAGCGTGGGTATTTTGTATGATGAGCCTTGGGGTGCGGCAGCAGAATACGAAGGCAATAACAATTTTGTGTCCGATGCGACCACTATTGATAGCATTGTAAGCGGTGTGTCAGGTGGTTCATTGCCCAATGTGGCAACCGCTCAAGCCGTGCTACCGCAACTGACACAGGGTGCACAGCAAGCAGCCGCAGCAGCACAGCAAGCGGCAGCTGCTGGAAATACAGCTCAAGCTCAAGAACTCGAAGCTCAGGCACAAAGCCTTGATGCTCAAGCACAGTCGGTTGGCTCATCTTTAGCC
>JAAXIL010000180.1 GCA_012270355.1 Psychrobacter sp. | reverse complement strand
CGTCAGGCATATCGTCGTAGGTGCGATAAGCAGGCTCGCTGTCTTCATCACCATCGTCGTAGCGGTCACCCATCATTTTTGCTACCCAGTCTGCTAAGGAATAAAGCAAACTGTCTGCATCTTTATCGATGACATAATTTGGATCGCTATCTTGCAAATAAGGTTCACTTTGCAGTCGAGTTTGCGATACGGCAGTGTGTTTGCCCGATAAATGGGCGTTGAGTGCCGTTAAAAACCTTTGTTTTGCGACCGCATCGGACGTATCATTAAGCGTATCGAATACCTTTTTATGTGCGTCATCATTGGCTTTTATATCCGCCAAATACCCAGAGCGAGCCATAATAGGTGTGGCTTTAGGCTGACGATTATGAGCTATTTGGGACTGAGTCAAAGCCTCAGCATTATTAGGATTTGCAAAACTATCATTTGCTGAAATGGATTGACAGGCGGTCATCGTCGAAATGCCCACTCCCACTATCATACCAACCATAATTAACTTAATGGCTCGCTTGATGGGTGTTTGAGAAAAACGTGTTGTGGTTTGGGGTATAAGATGAAAGGCATTAAACTTAGACATGGACATTTTTTTTAAAATAGACAATGGGCAGGCGAGAACGCATTCACATAACTTAATGGCGTTGTAAGAAATTAGCAAGGTAGGATTATGAAATAATTATGGAAAAATGTCGAGGTTTGGAGCGATATTCTGCTATATTTAGTGTCGTGAAAACGATTCAAACCATACTGCCTAGATAAGGATTATCTCATGCCTCATTATTTTGGTTTTGTGCCATCTACCAAACTTGCCACCATGATTGATGAATACGATGAATTGCTTGCTGGCGACCCTGCAGAATATAGTTTATACCCGCATCGGGACGCCGTTACCAAACAAATCGCATCAGAAATTATCGATAATCTACTCGTAAGTCTCATCGACGTGATACCCAACCCCGAACGCAAAGCCAAAATGCAAAATATCGTTGGCACGATTCAATCCAGCACCGACACCATGCTGGGGGTGATTTTGGGAAAAGATAAAAATAAGGACATTTTGCCATCGGTCGATTATCTTAAAAAAGACACCATGTTTACCGATGATGAAGGTCAAACCCGTATCGGTTTTCAGCTATCTCCCGATAAGGCACAAACTATTATTGAAGGATTTGAAGCGGTAACCCCTGATAACGTAGACGATAAGAAATTTAAGCAATCGCTCGAGACGATGAATCATGCGGTGCTTCATCATTTCATTGGGGAGTTTACCGACACTCTACCCCTCGGGTTCATCAAACGTAAGTCTGTTCCCATCGCCCAGGCGGGTATTAAGAAAGGATTAGACATGGCAACGGGCAAGTTATTCCCACAATTACCAATAGATGCTAAAAACCGTTTAGCAAATTTTTATCGTCCGTTTATTGTTGAGGTGTGATTATATTAATTTAAAAAAGCAGTTTAACTAAGAGTAGGTTCTAAGAGAATAAATATCGTACAGTTAGCTGACATAGCCTATTTCTTGCAAATAAGCATATAGATTGTTGGCAAACTGTCGATAGCCTGCCTCGTTGGCATGACTTTTATCCGCCTTTAGCGACTCATCAGATAAAAACTCAGACCAACCGCCCATCTTACTCGTAAACAATGGCACGTCATGGGTTTCACTTAACTCGGCATAAATTGGATTGTCACTTGCCTTACCAAATAACGCACTGGCACTAAAATGCGGTTCGGTTATTAGCACCACTGGGATATGTTCATTTTTGAGTTTTGTCAAAATGGTATCAAGATTGGCTTTGGTGGTAGTGGGTTGGATACGTTGCAACACATCATTGCCACCTACGCCAAGCAATACCAAATCAGGGTTTTGCTGAATAATGCCATCGAGCCTATTCAGCACGTCTTCTGACGTATCGCCGCTGATGCCTTCATTCAGAACTTTCCAGCCCGTTTTTTGAGCCAAAATCTTAGGATAAGCGGTGTCAGTCGTCGCTCCATAACCATAGGTCAATGAATCGCCTAACGCAATAACCGTGCTATCTTTGGGTAAAGTGGTAAATTTTGGTGCCTCACTACAGCCTGATAGGGTTAATACAACGACGCTGGCTAGTGTTAAAAATTTTCGACGGTTTATAGACATTGAGGGCATTGGCATTGAGTTCATAGACATTAAAAAGGTCACTCGGTCACCCTATCTTTAACATTCACTCGCTTCATCAATTCTTCTGCCGTCTCCACCCGTTACGAGTCACTTAAAAACTTCGCATGAAACTTAAAATGTTCACCAATAAAAGTAGCGACGAAATAATAGCTATGATCATAACTTTCTCGGAGATTTAGCGTTAAATCAATACCTTTGTCTTTGGCAACAGATTCAAAAATCTCAGGCTTGAGTTGTTCAGCTAAAAACTGGTCGGCTAATCCTTGTTCAATCAAAATGGGCGGAACTTTTGGAACATCTAAACCCTTTAATAATTCGGTACTATCATATTTTTGCCACTCGCTCACATTATTATCCAAATAAGCGGAAAATGCCTTTTTACCCCAAGGCACTTGCATCGGGGCAACGATGGCAGAAAATGCAGAAATGCTGGCAAAGGCTTCAGGATTGCGTAAACCAATCATCAATGCTCCATGCCCACCCATCGAATGCCCACTAATGCTGGCTTTCTGATTAATATTAAAATTGTCGGCAATCAGTTTAGGCAATTCAAGCGTGACATAATCGTACATTTGGTAATGCGACTGCCACGGGCTTAGAGTCGCATTGACATAAAACCCTGCCCCTTTACCCAAGTCATAAGCGTCATCATCTGCAACGTCATCGCCTCGGGGGGAGGTGTCGGGGGCAACGACAATAATGCCGTATTCCTCGGCAAAACGTTGATAACCTGACTTTTCGATGAAATTCTTTTCAGTGCAGGTCAATCCTGACAACCAATACAGCAAAGGGCAAGGCTCAGTTTTCGCTTTGCTTGGCACAAAAACCGCCACGTTCATGTCGCAATTTAATGTGTCGCTGGTGTGCTCCCAAATCTGTTGTTCACCGCCAAAACTTTGCCAATTTTCGATTTGCTTCATGGTCATTCCTTATTATTCGTTGTTTTATACAGGGCTACCAATGGAACCAAATTTAAATGGCTTAGAAATGCATGACCGTACGGATAGACTCACCTTTTTCTAACAGCTCAAAGGCATCGTTAATGTCTTCAATCGGCATGGTGTGCGTGACATAAGGATCTAGCTCCAAGTCGCCATTCATATAGTCTTCGACCATACCCGGTAGCTCGCTACGTCCTTTTACTCCTCCAAAAGCGGTGCCACGCCACACTCGCCCAGTCACGAGTTGGAAGGGTCGGGTAGAGATTTCTGCCGCACCTTCGGCAACACCAATTACTACGCTCTCGCCCCAACCTTTGTGGCAACATTCCAAAGCCTGACGCATCACTTTCGTATTGCCCACGCAAGCAAAGCTATATTCCACGCCCCCGTCGGTCATGTCCACGATGACATCGACCACGGTCTGTTCCATGCCAGCATCGTTTTTTGGCAAATCGTTCGGGTTAATAAAGTCGGTTGCCCCCATCTCACGAGCCAATTCAGAACGGTCTTCGTTAATATCGATGGCAATGATTTTGTTCGCCCCTGCTTTCACAGCCCCTTGTATGACCGCCAAGCCAATCGCCCCTAAACCGAATACAGCAATGTTATCGCCCTGCTCTACTCGAGCTGAATTTTTGACCGAGCCTAAGCCTGTGGTTACGCCACAGCCAAGTAAGCAAGTCTTTTCAGGGTTTGCTTCGGGTGATACTTTAGCGAGTGACACTTCGGCAACAACAGTATACTCAGAGAATGTACTCGTCCCCATATAATGGTAAATTGGCTCACCTTGATAGGTAAAGCGGGTCGAGCCGTCTGGCATCAAGCCTTTGCCTTGCGTCGCTCGCACCGCTTGACAAAGATTGGTCTTGCCCGACTTGCAGAATTTACATTCACCACATTCTGCAGTGTATAGCGGAATGACATGGTCGCCCTCTTTCACACTGGTGACCCCCTCGCCGACTTTGACAACTATGCCCGCCCCTTCATGACCTAAAATAGCGGGGAACACGCCTTCAGGGTCTGCCCCTGATAAAGTGTAGGCATCAGTGTGGCAAAGAGCGGTATGGGTAATTTTAACCAATACCTCACCTTGTTTTGGATCAGCGACATCTACTTCAACGATTTGTAAGGGTTCATTGGCTTTGAAAGCAACGGCTGCTTTAGATTTAATGGGCATAATAGACCTGTATTAATTGATTGAGTTAATAAGTTAGGATAATTATTTTCGCATAGTTTTGTTGATTATAATGTTTTGATAAGTAAGTACATTTTTACTTAGGCTATTTATTTGTCATTTGTTTTATTGCTTGTAGTTTTTCACTTATAGGTAATTCAGCGATTTTGAGCATACCTTCTACCCGTTGCTCAATCTCAGCAATGGTTACCATAAACGCTTGCCGTGCTTCGTCCTCATCGGCTGATTCGTTAGCGATTTTTGATGGGTCGGCAAGTCCCCAATGCACCTTTGGCGTTGCACCGATCCAAATCGGGCAGGTTTCACCTTGAGCATTATCGCAAACAGTCACCAAAAGGTCGGGTTCAAAATCAGAAAAAATGCTAGGGTCGTCCCAGCTTTTACTGGCTAAATGTTCGGTGGAATAGCCCGCCTCAGCAAGATATTTCAGCGTCAAAGGGTGTACCTCGCCAGCGGGCTCACTACCCGCACTTTTGGCAATAAGTTTATCCCCGCCCTTAGTATTGGTAATGGCTTCAGATAAAATGCTTCGGCATCGATTATGCGTGCAGATATAGAGAATTTTTAACATAGATTCCACCTTTATAAATGTGATTTATGAAAGAATTAACAACCACCCTGCCAATGCCAGCAAAGTTGCCAACAACACAGGTAAGGTCAAAATAACTCCAACCTTAAAGTAATAACCCCACGTCACGGTGACATTTTTAGTGGCTAAAACGTGTAGCCACAATAATGTGGCAAGCGAGCCGATGGGCGTGATTTTTGGACCTAAATCACACCCGATGACGTTGGCATAAACCATCGCCTCACGCATCAATGGTGACGTATGTGTATCAGCAATGGCGAGCGATTGAATCAGTACGGTTGGCATATTGTTCATCACCGATGACAAGCCCGCCGATAAAAAGCCTGTTCCAATGGTTGTTAACCATATATTATTTTCATTAAAATTGCTTAGGCTATTTAACGCTTGTGTCAGATATAAGGTTAAGCCTTCATTTTTTAAGCCATAGACCACCAAATACATACCAAGCGAGAATATCACCACCTGCCAAGGGGCATCTTTTAACACCGATTTAACGGGTACAGACTTACCAAAACTTGCAACTACCAAAAGTACGACTGCCCCAATTGCTGCAATCAAACTAATCGGCACACCCATCGGTTCTAGCACAAAAAAACCGACTAATAATGCCGCCAATACTAACCAACCTGTATAAAAGGTGTTTTTATCGCTGCGGGCGGAAGCGGGCGTGTCCATCCTTGCCACGTCATAGTGGCTTGGAATATCCTTGCAATAAAAAAAGTACAACATGGCAAGTGAGGTTGCCACCGACACCAGATTGACAGGTAGCATCACCATCGCATAGCGGTCAAAAGGAATGTCGAAAAAGTCAGCGGACACAATATTTACCAAATTGGACACCACCAATGGTAGGCTTGCGGTATCCGCAATAAATCCTGCTGCCATCACAAACGCTAAGGTGGTCGCTGGTGACATTTTTAGACGAATCAGCATGGCGATGACAATTGGGGTCAAAATCAATGCTGCCCCATCATTGGCAAAAACCGCCGCCACTACTGCCCCGAGTAGAACAATCAGCACAAACAGCCTTGAGCCACTGCCCTGCCCCATGCGGGCGACGTGCAACGCAATCCATTCGAAAAAGCCTGCTTTGTCAAGTAATAGACTAATGATAATAATGGCAATAAATGCAAACGTGGCATTCCAAACAATGTCCCACACCACGGGAATGTCGCCCAAGCTCACCACGCCCGCCAGCAAAGCAAGTAGTGCCCCGCCCATCGCCGACCAACCAATCCCCAACCCCTTTGGTTGCCAGATTACTAAGATTAAGGTTGCCACAAAAATCAAAACTGCCACTAACATAAATCGTCACTAAGCAT
>JAAXIL010000012.1 GCA_012270355.1 Psychrobacter sp. | reverse complement strand
ACCATGCCGCACCTTCTGCTTCCCCAATCACCCTTGCCTGGCTCGGTCTTGGATATGTTGGTAAGGGTGGGGTCAATTTACTACAAGATAATCTACCCGAACTCACACGGCGAAGCGGACGCACCATTCGCATTAGTCATGTCGGCACACGTCGTCAGCGAGACGATATTGACCCCACCATCATTCAAAACAGTGATCTCATGGCGATTGTCGAAAGCGACGACGTGGACATCGTGGTGGAAGTTATCGGGGGCACAACCGTTGCCAAAGACGTGATTTTGCACGCCATCAAACATGGTAAACATGTGGTCACTGCCAATAAAGCCCTACTCGCCGAACACGGCAATGAAATTTTTGCCCTTGCCGACAAGCATCACGTGCATGTGGCGTATGAAGCTGCGGTAGCAGGTGGCATTCCGATTATTAAAGTATTGCGTGAAGCCTTGTCTGCCAACAAGGTCGATTGGCTTGCTGGCATCATCAACGGCACAGGCAACTTTATTATGAGTGAGATGCGGGACACAGGTCGCCCGTTCGATGAGGTTTTAAAAGAAGCCCAAGACCTTGGCTATGCTGAGGCTGACCCCACTTTTGATGTAGAAGGGATTGATGCGGCTCACAAATTAGCCCTACTCGCCTCCATTGCTTTTGGTATTCCGCTACAGTTTGATAAGGTTTATTGCGAAGGTATCACGGGCGTCACCTTACAAGATGTGACTTATGCCGAAGAGTTGGGCTATCGTATTAAGCATTTGGGTTTTGCAGTGCGTCGTCACGATGAGACTGGTAATGAGATTGGTATCGAATTGCGTGTGCATCCCACCCTCATTCCAGAAGACAAACTGCTTGCCAATGTCAATGGCGTAAAAAATGCCGTGTTGGTTGATTCGCACCCACTTGGACAAACTTTGTATTATGGTGATGGAGCCGGTGCAGGGGCAACGGCTTCGGCAGTCATGGCAGATGTGATGGACTTAGTGCGAGTGCTAAGTGCCTCAGGTCATGGGCATCATGTACCACATTTGGCATTCAAGCCTGATGCATTGACTGATACCCAGATTTTGCCCAGCGAAGATATGCAGACGGGTTATTATTTACGTCTGCACGCTTCCGATGAGCGGGGCGTATTGGCAAACGTAACTCGCATCTTAAGCGAAGCAGGCATCAACATTGATGCGATTTTGCAACAACCTTCGCATAAGCAAGGTCAGGTGCCGATCATTATTTTGACCCAGCCCGTCATTGAAAGTCAGATGAATACCGCCATTAAGCATATTGAAGACTTATCTGCCATTGTGGATGCAGTGGTTCGTATCCGTTTAGATGAGTTAGACTAATAGACTGGTATGAAGCCGATTAAACTTTACCTAAATATTTACTGAAAATAAGGAAATATCATGACTACCGACACCAATTCAATTGTTATCGTTGGCGATGCTAGAACCGCCATGGGCGGATTTCAAGGAGCACTATCGGGGGCAACTGCTCCTGAGCTTGGTGCGACTGCCATTAAAGCTGCCGTTGACCGAGCTGGCGTATCTCCCGACGTTGTCGATGAAGTGATTATGGGTTGTATCCTGACCGCAGGCGTAAAACAGGGTCCTGCTCGTCAAGCCATGCGTCAAGCAGGTTTGCCCGACAGCACGGGAGCGGTGACGATCAACAAACTGTGTGGCTCAGGTCTCAAAGCCGTGATGCAAGCTCACGATGCCATTAAGGCTGGCAGTGCTGACATCATCGTGGCAGGTGGCATGGAGTCGATGACCAATGCTCCATACATTTTGCCTGGCTCTCGCAGCGGCTACCGCATGGGACATAAAGAAGTCAAAGACCACATGTTCTTAGACGGATTAGAAGATGCTGAAACTGGCAAACTCATGGGACAATTTGCTCAAGAAATGGCGGACAAAAAAGGCTATACCCGTGAGCAGATGGACAATTTTGCCATCGAATCTCTCAATCGTGCCAATACAGCGATTAATGAGGGACATTTTAAAAACGAGATTACGCCCATTACTATCAAAACTCGCAAAGGCGAGGTCACGGTTGACACCGATGAAGAACCAAGCACCGCCAATGCTGAACGTATCCCATCTTTGCGTCCTGCATTTGCAAAAGACGGGACGATTACTGCCGCCAATGCCAGCTCCATCTCAGACGGAGCAGCCGCTTTGGTAATGACCTCTCAGCAAAATGCCAAAGACAAAGGTTTAAATGTCGAAGCTCGCATCATTGCCACGGCATCTCACTCTCGTCACCCTAGCGAATTTACCATTGCCCCAATTGGAGCGATGCAAAAATTGCTTGATAAAGCGGGGTGGTCAGTCGAAGACGTTGACCTATGGGAAATTAATGAGGCCTTTGCGATGGTAACCATGGCGGCTATGGATGAGATGAATATTGATCACGCCAAAGTCAACATTGAAGGCGGTGCATGTGCGTTAGGGCATCCTGTTGGCTGCTCTGGGGCTCGCATTTTAGTGACCTTAATTAATTCCTTGAAACGCACGGGCGGTAAGAAAGGTGTGGCATCGCTATGTATTGGCGGTGGGGAAGCCGTTGCGGTTGCTATTGAATTGCCTTAACTTCACACTATCTAAGCAAAACCTAGTGCTAACTTTCTCCATTAAAAAAAGCCGTTTTTTACGGCTTTTTTTATTTCAATTTACATGATTTCCCAATTAATGTTAGTCAAGCACCACCCGTGTTAGGAAGCGTAACATCATAAAGCATCACTGTTATTGCATTTACACCCCTTAACACGAGTTTACGCCCTTTGACACTCTATTACTCGACCACCATACGTTATTGAAATTTCTTTTGTTAGTATAGATTCCAAGTTAAGACAAACAACTTAACTCTCTCAAATTTATTGCCTAACTTTGAGGGACTTAATTTGTTCAACTAACCGACAAACTATTTATGCAAATTTTTTTGCTTAAGTGGTCTGTAATAATAAAGTCATTTATTTTATAGGAAATTATTATGAGTCAACTACTACGTTTAAAAGATATCCAAGCCACTCACCGTGACCTAATTGGTGATGATTATTATGATCCAACTGGCAAAACTGCTTATGGTGCAGGTGAAGACAAAATTGGTAACATCGAAGGTGCTTTAGTTGAAGATACAACTGGTCGTATCCGTTATCTAATCGTTGACGCTGGCGGTTGGTTTTCTTCTAAAGAAGTACTTGTTCCTGCTGGTCTAGCTCGCATCGTTGGTGATGACGTATTCTTTGACAGCTTGACTAAGAACCAAGTTGAAGCCATGGAAGAGTATGATCACGACTATCAGTACAGCTATAAAGAGCAGGCTGAAAAAGACCGTGCTGCATTTGTAGCAGATACTGTTCCTGCAGAAGAGCGTGTTGAGCTTAAAGAAGAGTATTACGATGCTCCAAACACCCTTGAGTTACTTGAAGAGCGTTTAACCGTAAACAAAGACCGCATCGTTGCAGGACTTGTTAAAGTTGGTAAGCACGTTGTGACTGAAGATCGTGAAGTGAACGTTGAGCTTGAAGAAGAACATGCTCATATTGAACGTACTAACGTTGACCGTCCAACTGACCGTCGTATCGGTGATGCCGACACTGAAACTGTTGAAGTACAACTTGAAGCTGAACGTGCTCGTGTTGGTAAAGAAACTTACGTTACTGAAGAAGTTAATGTTGGTAAAACAACTGAGCGTCACACTGAAACTATCCATGAAACTATCCAACGTGAAGAACTTGATGTTGACCGTGATGGCAACATTGTTGACGCCTCTGGTAACGTTGTAGAGCGTGATGGTATTACTGCTGACGATGTGCGTGCGTATCGCAACAAGTAATTCATATTGAATTGCAAATGATTAAGAGTGATTAACTCTTGATATAGAGCCAGAGTTTAACTCTGGCTTTTTTTATGTATACAATCAGTTTTTGAGTACAAAGGACACACATGATGAAAGATGAAACACTAAAAGACGAAATCTTAAATGATGCTCAAAAAAAAGCATTCAAACGGGAAGCCTATGAATCCCCTCTTGATGAGCGAAATACAGTGGGTAAGATGGAATTGCTCGAAGAACGAGCAGTTGTCAGTAAAGAACGTTTAGATGTGGGTAGCGTCATTGCCCGTAAAGAAATCCGCACCAAAACGGTTGAAGTTCCTATCGAGCTGGTGGAAGAAGTGTTAGTCATATCTACCAACTATTATGATGCTGATAGCAAAACACTGCTAACAGGTACTGGCGATGAATCAGAGGTAGTGCAATATGTTGAGCCAATGCTGGACAGTGTAACAACCATTACGGTCAATGGTGAAAAAATAGCGCTAAGTGATAATGAGCCTGTAGAAATTGTCTTATCGCGTCAAGTGGCGAGCATCAGCAAGCAAACGCATGTGGTACAAGACGTGGACATTCAAAAATCACGCCACACGCATACCGATACTATTAACGTTGAGCTTAAACGTGAAGAACTAGACGTTGTCGAAGATGGTATGTTAGACCATCAAGCAGATAGAAAGCTGTAAGTTGATAAAAGTAATTAAAAGTTGTCAAAAAAACGGTCATTCTTGACCGTTTTTTTATATGTTATCTTTACCGTAGTCAGGATTAACTTTGTAATACCGTCAGCACTTCGCCAATCGTATGAAATGAACCACATACCAATATAAAATCGGCTGGGTTTGTTTGTTGGATCATCCTAACCACTGCATTATTAAAGCTATCGTGAGCATAAACTTGGTTAGTATCTACCATCGTTGCGAGTGAAGATTCTAACTCTTGTAATGGCATTGCTCTAGGATGATTGATTTCAGCAAGGTACCAACTCTCAATCGGCAGATTTGAACGCTGTAATAAACTCACCACCGCTTTTACGTTTTTGTCTCCTAGCATCGAAAACAGTAAATGCAGTTTTGCCGTTGGATGACTTGCTAAATGACGTTGCCAAAACGGAACAAACCCTTGTAGTAAAAAATTTACCCCTTCGGCGTTGTGAGCCACATCGAATAGCCAATGCCGATTGGCGAGTTGTCGATAATCGAACCGACCCGCCAACTTGACGGCTCGCAACCCGTTGGCTATATCATTTTGGTTAATCGATAGCTCACTTGCTAAAACCGTTGCAACGGCATTTGCAGAGTTGATGAGTGATAATGTTGGTTTTGGTAGATTAAGCGTCACTGCTCGACTGGAAAACTGCCAAACTTGGGGGTCTGAGCCATCATCAAAGCATGCAAAATCTTTACCCACTTGATAAGTGATACAGTCCAACTTTTTAATTTTATTTTGGACACTGACGGGCATATCTTCCTCGCCATATACCACAGGTATACCTTGTCGTAGAATTCCAGCCTTTTCATAGCCAATTTTTTCACGCGTATCGCCAAGCCAATCGACATGGTCAATGCCGATATTGGTGATAACCGCCATATCTGGGTCAATGATATTTACCACATCGAGCCGTCCGCCAAGCCCGACTTCCAACACCCAGACGTCGCAATCGGCTTGCGTAAAAATCAGCATGGCAGACAGTGTTGTCATTTCGAAAAATGACAGCGTCAAATCACAAGCTAATCTTGCCTGTTCTACTTGATAAAAAGCATCAATTAGGGTTTGATTAGACACAGGATTACCGCTAATCCGTACCCGTTCATTAAACTCAAGTAAATGTGGCGATTGATATAACGCCGTTTTATAACCTGCTTGTTGGCAAATTTCACTAATAATGGCGGTGGTTGAGCCTTTGCCATTCGTCCCTGCTACCGTAAAAATGTAAGGTTTGATTTGAGGTTGGGTGTCTGACTTATCATTTACCGACAAAACGCCTAATTTTTCGGCGACGGGTATTACTCGAGACAGCCCCATGTCGATGGCGGAGACATGAATCTGGTGCATATAAGTCAGCCAGTCCGATAGCGAACTGGCTTGAGTAGGGCTAGATAGGGTTTGAGGTTCAGACAATCTGAAGGCTCCTAAAATTATATGCTTAGTATGCTTATACACGCATAAGTTTTGCTAAAAGGCGATAAATCGTTTCATTTAATTGATGGCGATGCACCACCTGATCCACCATGCCATGCTCAAGCAAAAACTCTGCCCGTTGGAATGGCTCATCCAACTTTTCTCGCACGGTTTGCTCAATCACTCGCTTGCCCGCAAAGCCAATCATGGCTTTTGGTTCCGCCAACTGAATGTCACCAAGCATGGCAAGCGAGG
>JAAXIL010000232.1 GCA_012270355.1 Psychrobacter sp. | reverse complement strand
CGACTGTCAAAATCTTCAATTCCTTAGCAATGCGGGCAACGACAGGAGCGGCTCCTGTACCCGTACCACCACCCATCCCAGCGGTAATGAACACCATGTCTGAATCTTTGAGTAAGGCTCGAATCGCTTCTTCATCACTTTCGGCAGCTTCTCGCCCTACCTCAGGGTTCGCCCCTGCTCCCAATCCTCGATTGGTTTCAGCACCCAGTTGTAAGCGGTGCTCTGCAGTCAATCCATCGAGGGCTTGACGGTCGGTATTGGCACACACAAACGTGACGTTATCGATGCCTTGGCGTACCATGTGTTCAACGGCATTACCGCCACCGCCGCCCAACCCAAACACGGTAAAACGTGCTCCTTTATGAGCAGTATTTTCGACATCGGGCATCATATACTTCGTGGTCATGCTAATTCCTTAATCTTGTCTCAATCTTAAATGGATAACTATTAATTTGGCTGACTTAAACTCGGTCAATAAATATCATTTTTTATTCAACTGTCTTACAAGAGCCGTTGCAAAATGTTTTGCAAGCCATGTTTCATCTTACTCATTCGGCTTACCTTTAGGGCTTCGGGCGAACTTTTTTCACTGTGGCGGAATTGCTCACTTTGCGAATATAACAATGCCCCGAACGCCGTTTGTAGCACTCGGTCTTGCACCCGACTACTTAAATAGCTAAATTTTTGCTCGTCATCGAATCCGTTATAAGCAGTGATGGCTTTGTTGGCATTGGTCAGATAAACGGGCATACCCAAAAAGCGTTTGGCAAAGGGTATCATGCCTTTAATTTGACTGCCACCACCGGCTAGCACCACCCCTCGAGGCACAAAGTCCATTAAACCTGCATCGCTAAGTTCTTGAAACACGGCTCGCAGAATATCGATGTAACGGGCTTCGATGATTTGAGCCAGTTGTAGCACATTCACGGTGATCTCATCGGTCATGCCAATGCGAGGCACAGTGACAAATTGGCTGGCATCAATACTAGTGACATCTACTGTGCCATGCCGTTTTTTGAGGGCTTCAGCTTCTATCATGCTGATACCAAGGTCAGCGGAAATGTCCATTGTTGCTTTATTGCCGCCCTCGCTGACGCAATAGGTCAATACCAAGCGATTTTCTCGGTAAACACACACGCTGGTGGTGCTTGCCCCAATGTCGATAAAGCACACGCCTTGCTCTCGCTCTTCGGGAATGAGGGCATATTCGGCACTGGACACCGCATCAAACAAAATGTGATCGATGCTCACATCGCAGGCTTGAATCAGCTTTTGAATGTTTTGCCGACTGGCGACAGGCATCATCATCAAGTGATACATGACGGTGAGTTTATTCGCCAGCATATCGATTGCATCATCAACCATCTCCTCTTGCTCACCAACAAAAATGCCTTGCTGACAATGGTGCATCAAATAATGCGAGGGCGGCATGTCCTTGTCTTTGGCGGTAGATAAGGCTTGCACAATATGGCGAGTTTCGACAGTACCTGAATCAACATCTACCGAACCATAACTATTTTTGCTCAAAAGCTCGGGAGTGGACAAGGTGAGCCAGACGCTATGCACACGGCAGTTTGCCATCTCTTCTGCTTCAATGATGGCTTGGCGAATGGCACTTTTGAGTCTGTCCCAATGCTTGATACTGCCATATTGAAAATCTTCATTTTTGACCTCACCCACGCCGAGGATACGTATATCATCCGATGCTTTAACCTGCCCAATCACCACATAGACGGCGGTGGCACTCAGATGAATGACGACGAGATTTTCAAGTGTTTTCATAAAGCGGGGTCAGTCGTCTTAATCTTAATATAAAGGTATAAAATCACAAAATCGACAATAAAAGTTTTAATATCTCACAAGGACAAAAACACAAGCAGACCAATCATTGCAAAACTCTAAATTCAACGGCGTTATGCAAGCTCATTTTGGCTACACTTTATTCATCACCAGTTGGTAAAGTTACAATATCGCTCGTGTCGGCTGTTTTCCATGCGATGGCAAAGCCGTTTTGATAACGTAAATCAACCGATGCCATATCATCGATTCTGTCATTCAACTGGGCTTGTAGAATTTGGCTTAAATTCATCAGTTTTTGGTTGGTCTGCTGATTATCCACCATGACTCGAAGCCCATTATCAAACCGAACAAGCCATGTCATACGAGGTGTTAAAATTAAATCGTCCACCTGCAACCCCAACGGGGCAAACCAGCGGTTAATTTGTAGCATCTGCTGCATGATGAGTTTGGCTTGCTCAGGCTCACCTTGTAATAGAGCGAGGTTCTGTACAGTCTGCGATTGGAACATGACCTGTTCGTTAACAGGACGAAACACCACACCCCCGGCATCGATCAATCGTTCACTGCCAAATCTTGCGACGGGTTCGCGAGGCAAGGCTTCAACCACAATGCCTCGCTGCCAATCACGGCGGATATTGGCTTCACTCACCCATTTTTCTGCCATCACCGCATCGAGTAGTTTAGGCAAGGGCATGGTAAAAAATGCGTCCTGCTCAGGAAATTCACTGACCACCGCATCCAACGCCAAGTATTCACTACGATTTAGACCTGCTGGCTCAACAACAATACCCGTCGGTTTGGCGAGCATCATCTGATACACAAGTATAGCCAGCACCGTCAAAAACACAATGCCAAACACATACGGCATCAGCTTAATAAACGATGCGGTATGGTGTTTTAGTTCGTTTGCGACGGATGACTGTGAAGTAGAAACCGCTGGCACAACAACTCTCAGGGTAAAAAATATGGATGGAAACTATAAACAACCTGTTATTGTAGCGTATTTTTTAAAGAAGAGATAGAACGGACAACATTTGTTGCATTTCTGATAGATGTGGCTAACTTAGTGTTTGAGCTAAAATATGCACGCAAAGTGTCTCAAAACCCATGCCTCGGGCTTTCGCTGCCATCGGTACAAAGCTGTGTGTCGTCATGCCAGGTACAGTGTTAATTTCAAGTAGCCAAAAGTTGCCCGCTTTATCTTGCATCGCATCCACCCGTCCCCATCCTGATGCCCCAACTGCTCGAAACGCTTGCAAACACAGATGTTGAAGCTGACTCTCTTGCGTCTCGTCTAGCCCGCAAGGGATAAAAAAGGCGGTATCCTCTCGCACATATTTGGCGTCAAAATCATAAAACGCCGCATCGTCAGCAGGCTGGCAACCAATCACAGGGTAGGCTTCATCATCTATAATGACGATGGAAAACTCTTTGCCATCGATAAATTTTTCTGCCATCACAATGTCGCCACAATCGGCAGCTTTATGGTACGCCTCGGCGAGTTCATCCAGCGTTTTGACGATGCTAATGCCGATGCTTGACCCTTCATGCACAGGCTTGACCACCAGTGGCAGACCAATAGCATTGACAATTTGTTGCCAATCGCTGTCGGCGGTGAGCATGGTAAAAGGGGCAGTTTGCTCAATGCCACAGCCGAGCCACACTTGCTTGGTGCGGATTTTGTCCATTGCCAATGCCGATGCCAGCACACCTGAGCCTGTTTGTGGAATGTTTAGCCAATCCAGTAACCCTTGCAGCTCGCCGTCTTCACCGCCCCGTCCATGCAACACATTAAATACACGGTCATAATCTCGCAAATTTAAAATGTCTTGTTCTTTGGGATCGAATTTGTGAGCGTCGATGCCCTTATTTTGCAGGGCTTGTAGTACTGCCTCGCCACTCATGATGGATACGGGTCGCTCGTTGCTGTGTCCGCCATAAACAACGGCAACTTTGCCAAACTCTTTGCTATCGATGTCTTTTGAGGATTGGGTGTTATCCATTATGTGTCTCTCTTAATTATTTGTTATTGACTATGGGTTATTGTCGCTATTATTTTGAGTTAATATACAGCTCATTTTGAGCCAACTCTTGACTAATCTGCCCGACATTGCCTGCCCCTTGCGTGATGAGCAAATCGCCAGCTTTGAGCACCCTTTGCATGACAGGAGCAAGATTGTCTTTATCGACAATGGTCGGCTCGACTTCACCACGCAAACGGATACTACGGGCTAAATCTTTGGTCGTCGCCCCTTGAATGGGAGCTTCGCCTGCCGAATAAACGTCGAGCAATAGCAACTCATCGACTTGTGACAGCTCAGTGATAAACTCATCAAAGCAGTCCCGAGTGCGACTATAACGGTGCGGTTGAAACAGCATGACCAATCGGCGATCGGGATAGCTTTGGCGAGCGGCATTGATGGTCGCTGCCACTTCAACAGGATGATGCCCATAATCATCAATCAAAATTACATCGCCGTCGTCTTTACTCACGCACGCATTTTGCTCAAAGCGTCTGCCCACGCCGGCAAATTTGGCAACTGCTTGTTTGATGGCTTCATCATCCACGCCTTCATCGGTTGCCATTGTCACCGCCGCCAACGCATTCAAGACATTGTGCTTACCCGGGATATTGAGTGTTAATGGCAATGGGTCACGCCCTCGTCTGAGCACCGTAAAGTGACTTTTTGTGCCGTCAACGTTTAAATCAATCGCCTGTACGTCGTTGTGTGGCTCAAAACCAAAGGTTTGCACAGGACGGGCAATGTCATCAATCATGGCAGACAAGTCTTTGTCATCACCGCACACCACCGCCAACCCATAAAACGGCATGTTGTGCAAAAATTGAATGTAAGCGGCTTTGAGTTTGTCGAAACTGCCGTCATAGGTTTCCATGTGATCTTGGTCAATGTTGGTGACAATCGCTGCCATCGGACGCAGGGACAAAAAGGACGCATCGGATTCGTCGGCTTCTGCCACCAAAAAGCGACTTTGCCCAAGAGCAGCATTTTTACCTGAGGCGTTGAGTTTGCCGCCAATCACATAAGTAGGGTCAAGCCCTGCTTCGGTCATCATCATGGTGAGCAGGCTGGTCGTCGTGGTTTTGCCATGTGCCCCTGCCACCGCAATGCCGTGGCGATATCGCATCAACTCGCCCAGCATGTCGGCACGGCGAACCACAGGAATACGGGCTTTCAGTGCCGCTTGAATTTCAGGGTTGGTGCGGTCAATAGCAGAGGACACCACCACCACATCTGCATTGGCAATGTTTTGTGAATCGTGTCCAATCATCACCGTGATGCCAATTTCTTCTAATCGTGCGGTAACAGGGCTGGCTTTAATGTCCGAGCCTGACACGTCGTAACCTTGATTTTTCATGACCTCAGCGATGCCACACATCCCTGCCCCACCAATACCGACAAAATGAATGCAACCAATCCGCCGCATTTCAGGAATTTCAATCAGGCGTTTGGGTAGTTTTTTGGCGGAAGTTAACGCAGTGTTGGGCATGGTTGGTCTCAAGGTCTGGAGGGAAAATGATTAGTCTAAATAGTAGGTTAAAATTTTAAGAAGCTAAAGGTAGCGAGTTAATGTTTGAGCTGGGCTAAAAGTCTACTTTCTAAGCACATCCCAAACCACATCCGCTACCATGACCGTCGAGCCCGGGTTGGCTTGCTCTTTTCCTTTAATTGCCATCTCACGGCAATCCGCTCGAGTTAAGCTAGACAAAACTTCTGCCAAATACTCAGGATTAAGCTGGCTTTGTGGCAATAGATACGCCGCATTTGCATCGGCTAAATAGCGGGCATTGGCAGTTTGGTGGTCATCGACGGCGTGTGGTAGCGGCACAAAAATGGCTGCAAGCCCTACGTTTTGAATTTCCGTCACGGTCAACGCTCCTGCACGGCAAATGATGACATCTGCCCACGCATATTCACTTGCCATGTCGGTAATAAATGGCATCACGCTGATAGCATGAGCTGACATACTTAACACGTCATAATTCTTCTGAGTCGCTTCCCCATTGTTTTTGCCACATTGATGATGAATGTGGACGGGTTTATCCAGCAATGCCAACGCCTTTGGTACGGTTTCATTCAGCACCTGTGCCCCGAGCGACCCCCCCACCACCAAAACTTTAAGCGGGCTGTCATCGTCTGCGTCATATCGTACTTCGGGCGGGTCGATTTGGGTAATGGCTTCCCGCACGGGATTGCCAACGGTTTTTAGTTTCGCATTAGGCGATTTGGACGCATCACCAAATGCGGTGTTGAATGTATGGTCAAACGCCTGTAATACTTTGGTCGCCATTTTTGCCAAATAACGGTTACTCATGCCCGCAATGGCATTTTGTTCGTGAATAATCAGCGGAATACCCGACAACTTTGCCGCCAGCCCTCCAGGGGCGGTTACGTATCCCCCAAAGCCCACCAC
>JAAXIL010000191.1 GCA_012270355.1 Psychrobacter sp. | reverse complement strand
TAATAGAAGATACCTAAAATCACTCATTTAATAAATGCAAATTGTATAGATATAAAATAGAGTGATAAAATCTTATGCTCAAAGTTATGATTAACTCAAGCATTGATAACTATTACTTATTATAAACCAATCACAACAGATTATCTTTAGTAAGATTGTTAAACTATTAGATGTTAAATTAATCTAACTCTCAACTTTAACTGTTATATAACTGTTTCATGCGATAAGGAAAATAACATGAGTAAAGCACCTGCCAACAAGTCCTCACCTGTTGTGACCAGTGCGGTCGTCAAACAAGGTGATGAAGCATTAACCTCCGATGAGTTAACCGCTAATGACACAGGTAATACCACAAAACAGCAACCTGTAGCCTCAGATTTTGACGCAGATTCTGCCGATAGTTTCGCTGGACTCAAACAAGAAGTTCTAGCCGGAACTGAGTCGAACGAGGCTAATACGCCCAAACAGATTCAAGAAACCTCCAAAGAGCAAGCCGCTAAACAAAAGATTGCAAAAGACTTAAAGCAGGAGAATGCCCAAAGCGAATTGCCACTTGAAGACTCCATAGCGGATGCGTCTGACAAGACGAATTTATCGGATAAGACCGATAAAAATTTAGTCAAATCTGAACCCCCAGAAACTTCTGAAAAAGATTCGAATAACTCGAACAATCAGACAGTAGCAATTAACCCCACATCTAAAAAACAATCTACAAAAACAGAGGACAATATGAGTCAGCCAAGAAAAGTCGCTATTTTAGGCGGTAACCGCATTCCTTTCGCCCGCTCCAATGGGACGTATGCTAATGCCAGCAACATTGATATGCTCAGTGCTGCTTTAAATGGTTTGGTTGAGCGTTACGATTTGCAGGGCGAACGCATGGGCGAAGTGGTTGCTGGTGCTGTTTTAAAACTCAGCCGTGACCTAAATCTTACCCGTGAATCCGCTCTAAACACTGCTCTTGATCCACACACGCCCGCTTATGATATTTCGCAAGCATGTGGCACAGGGCTACAAGCAGCGTTTGCAGTATCGAACAAAATTGCTCTTGGCATCATTGACTCGGGGATAGCCGGCGGTGTCGATACAACTTCAGATGCTCCTATTGCTGTGGGTGATGGCTTACGTAAAGCTCTCATCAAACTTGGTGCGGCTCGCAATAATAAAGACCGTTTTGCTGCTCTAAAATCCATTAATCCTAAAGATTTGATAGATGCACCACAAAATGGTGAGCCTCGCACAGGGCTATCAATGGGTGAGCATCAAGCCATAACAGCTTTGGAATGGAACATTAGCCGAGAAGCTCAAGATGAATTGGCAGCCAAAAGTCACCAAAATCTTGCCCGTGCTTATGACGAAGGATTTTTGGACGACCTCATCACGCCATACAAAGGCTTGACTCGAGATAACAATTTGCGTCCAGATTCTACCACTGAAAAGTTGGCAAAACTTAAGCCAGTGTTTGGCAAACGCAATGCGAACCCAACCATGACAGCAGCCAACTCTACGCCACTTACTGATGGGGCGTCATGCGTCTTGATGGGGACGGATGAATGGGCAGAGGCTCACGGTTTAAAACCTCTTGCTTACATTGTGCATCAAGAGACCGCCGCCGTAGACTTCATCGGTAAGGATGGTCCTAAAGAAGGTTTACTGATGGCACCTGCTTATGCGGTACCTCGCATGTTAGAGCGTGCGGGCTTGACGTTACAAGATTTTGATTTTTATGAAATTCATGAAGCTTTTGCCTCACAAGTGTTGTCAACCCTTGCCGCTTGGGATGATGAAACCTTCTGTAAAGAGCGTCTAGGTTTAGATAAGCCCCTTGGCAAAATTGACATGAGTAAACTGAATGTCAATGGGTCATCGCTTGCTGCTGGTCACCCATTTGCAGCAACAGGTGGACGTATTTTGGCAACTGCTGCCAAGCTACTTGATCAAAAAGGTTCAGGACGTGCACTCATCTCGATTTGTGCCGCTGGTGGTCAAGGTGTAACTTGTATCCTTGAGAAATAATCGTCGCTTAAGATTGGTAATAATGTTCAAATAATTCTTAGCTTATTAAAAAATCCTCAGTCGATGACTGAGGATTTTTTATTGGCTCAATAACAAAAGATTTATAATAATATGGCGATTAATTATTTGCTATTACATGGTATAAGTAGATTGTTCTGAATCTGTCTTACCTGCCAGCAGTCGCTCCATCTCATTTTTTAACCGCAAACCCACTTCATCCGTACCAAACTGGACAGCAAAACCTGCAGGTCTGCCCGCTTGCGATTTGTGATTGACCCAAACCACTTTGCCATTGAGCGGCATCCGTTCACTTGACCCTGGCAAGGTAACTGCAACGAATACGTCGCTACCCAACTCATGAATACGCTCAGATGGCACAAAGACCGCACCATTTTTTACGAAAGGCAAATAGCTGGCATATAGGACATTTAAGTTTTCGATATGACAGGTTAAGATACCGCCACCACGTCTGGGCATTGGCATAATTATCTCCAAACTTTGATAATGAGGTGATAAGCGAACTTAAAGGTAAAAAGCGACTTAGGTTTCAGCTAAGGCTTGCATTAGCTTATCATAGCCTAATTTGTCTTGCACGTTTTGTTGTCCAGAACGTTGAATATCAGCGATGGTCTGTTGTAAGGCAGAGAGTCTATCTATCGGTATGTTTGCAATAAATGAGTATGCTTGCCAGTTAATGTCTTGCGTGGTTGCAGGCATTTCGTACCGCACACGCATTACCTCCCCTAACATGATATGGCACAGTTCAATAAAATCTTGCAAGTAAACTTCGCCTTGCCAATAATCACTGGCTGCCGTACTGGTTCGTTTACCCGTCCGCAACGCATGCCATGTCTTTAACCACAGGTCACGTTTGGCATACCAATCCGACTGTAGTAGCTCCATGGCTTGTAGCGGTGCATTCTGTACTAGATTTAATGCTTGCTGAATTTGAACATCTGTAACATTTTGGTTTAGGTGCGACTTGATATAATTAACCGTTGCTTGAATGTTGTTATCTTTAGCATGACCTTGAATAATTATAGGGGTCGTTGGAATTGTTAATGCCACCCGTTGCACTCGACTTAAAATGGTGGGCAACAATTTAGTAGGACTATCAGTGATGAGCAAAAAATAAACATTCGGGGCAGGCTCTTCCAGCGATTTTAACAAAGCGTTTGCTGCCGCCACCGTCATGGTATCGGCATCATCCACAACGACAATACGTGGGGCATCGCTATGCTGGCTTAAAAATGGGGTCAATGCTCGAATGTCATCAATTTTTATGCTTGATTTAGCTGGTTTATCTTGATTTATTTTTGCACTCGACTTTTTGTTTTTATCTACCTCATCAATTAGCGTGGGCAAATGATGAGACGGTATAAGTTTTAAATTTGGCTGCTTGATATCCTTCAACCAAAGACAGCTCTGACACGATCCGCATGCCCGCTGTGAATCTCGATTTTGACACAACAGATAAGCAACAAACTGCCATACCAAATGTCGTTTGCCCAGCCCTTTCACACCAGCGAATAACAAAGCATGTGACAGTTGCGACTGATTTATGAGCATCTGCCACGTTTGAGCCAACCAAGGCAATGGCTCAGTAAAATAAATATCGGACGCAAAATATGGCGAGGTTTGTTTTTCAGGCATGGTTAATAAGCAGAACTTTTGGCTATGGTTTCGGATTTAAATGACTTGACTACTCGTCAAATGCAGAAACAGACATCGCATTAAGTCGATCCAAATCCGCCTGCGTATCCACACCAGCGGGCAGTTGCATGGATGCCACTTGAATGGCAATATTTTGATTGTTCTCAAGCACCCGAAGTTGCTCCAAGCTTTCCAATTGTTCAAGCACGCCTTGTTGCCAAGTTACAAAGGCTTTTAAAAGTCGCACCCGATAAGCATAAATCCCTAAATGGCGATAGGCTTGCTTTGGGGCGTCAGTTGGTTGACTACTTCCTAAAGCCGCATCACGGTCGCAGGGTATGGGGCTACGGCTAAAATATAGGGCTTTGTGGCTAGGCGTTCTATCTTCGGCATCACTCATCACCACTTTTACGACCGACGGGCGTTGAAACTCATTGTATGAGGTAATTGGTTCGCATAAAGTTGCCATGACACAGTCTGGACTCGCCAGCCGTACATCGCGCACTTGCTCTCAAACCTTGGGAGGTCCAAGTGGTTCGGCGCCTTGCATGTTGACCACAATGTCGTCATCACTCCAGCCATTTAGACTGGCAACTTCTGCCAGTCGGTCTGTACCTGAAGCATGGTCGGCTCGGGTCATGACCACATCATATCCTGCTTGCTCACACACCGATTTAATGCGACCGTCATCGGTGGCTATGCAAACATCATCGGCAAAGGTCGCTCGGCTCGCCTTATCGGCAACCCGCAATATCATCGGCTTACCGTGAATTTCAAGCAATGGCTTTGCAGGTAAACGTGAGCTGGCATAACGAGCGGGAATGACGATGTGGGTTTTAGGCATAAATATTTTTGACTAAATTTTTAATAAATTAAGCAGTTGAGTTCACTATCTAGTTTATCATAAACCTTTTGCGACAAAACCGCTCGCACTGGTAGCACCCATATTTCCAGAGCTTTTAAAGCCTCAGTGCTATCCATGAGCGGATAAATCTTAATGGCATCTTTTTCGGTCACCACAATGGGATGTTCAGTTAAGCTCAGTAAGTCGTCAGCGGTAAAAACATGATGGTCGGGCATCGGAAGTTCAATGACGACAAACCCAAGTGTGGATAAAGTGTTAAAAAAACGTTTGGGATAACCGATACCACTGACTGCAAACACAGTTTGTCCGCTCTGTAGTGGCGTTATTTCCGCTTCTGGGTTTCGGTACAACGGATACAATGCTTGCGGTTCAAGGTGCATGCAAAGCGTATTTTCTTCACTGCCCTGCCAATCGGGTAGCGAATTTTTTTGGACGACTTGATGCTCAACCACCGTCACTCCATCCAGCCGTGATAATGGCTCACGCAAAAATCCTGTCGGCAATAATTGACGATTACCAAACCCACGCTCGCTGTCGATGACTACCCATTCCAAATCTCGATGCAGACGATAATGCTGTAGCCCATCGTCGGTAATAATCAGTTGAGTTTGTGGTTGATGGCTCAGCAGGCAGTCAATCGCCAGCTTTCGGTCAGGACATACACACAAAGCAATATTATTATCACGATTTAATCTTGCTTGAGCAAACTGATTGAACTGGCGGGCAAGCATTGCAGGTTCATCGCCGACCACGTTTGGGTGGCTTGATGTGGTTACCATGGTTGGCATTAGATTGGTATCCCCGCCATAGCCCCGACTAATCACGCCAACACAAATGCCCTGCTCACTTAAATATCGCACCAACTCAGTGATTAAAGGTGTTTTACCACTGCCTCCCACCGTGATATTGCCCACCACCAATACGGGCACGGGAGCTCGGTATGTCTGTTTTAAACCAACAGCATACAGCCAGCGACGCAATCGAATCACACCACCATAAAGCCAGCTTAAAGGCAGAAAAAACCACAACCACCATGCCTGCCTTTGCCAAGCATTAAGCCATGCTAACTCAAACCGTTTCAACCATGACAATGTATTGAGTGAAGATTGATTGCGAGCAGGTGACATCAAGTAAAATCTCGCTCGTACATTTGGGCATATTGTCCGCCTTTTTTAATTAACTCATCGTGCGTGCCAACCTCCACAATTTGACCGCCATCCATCACCACGATTTTATCTGCCGATTCGATGGTGGTCAGGCGATGGGCAATAACCAAGGTGGTGCGGTCATCCATTACATTGTCTAAGGCCTGTTGAATATAAAACTCAGATTCGTTATCCAACGCACTGGTGGCTTCGTCTAAGATCAATATTGGGGCATCCTTAAGCAATGCCCGAGTAATCGATAGTCTTTGTCGTTGACCGCCCGACAACTGTAAACCTTCTGCCCCAATATCGCTTTCATACCCTTGCGGTAATTTAGTGATAAACTCGTGAGCAAATGCCGCTTTGGCAGCCGCCATCATGTCCGCATCGCTTTTTTGGCTTAAATCACCGTAGGCAATGTTGTGGCGAACGCTGTCATTGAAGAGTACAACTTGCTGATTGACCATGGCTATTTGCGACCGCAAGGCATTGAGACTCAAGGCTTCAATGGGTTCATTATCAATCCGAATCTGCCCTGTCGTTGGGGATAGTGTACGGGTGAGTAAATTCACCAGTGTGGTCTTCCCTGCCCCACTTCGCCCAACCAATGCCACGGTTTCGCCAGCGTTAATATTTAGATTAAAGTTTTGCAGTGCCACCGTACCGTCAGGATAGGTCAACCCGACGTTATTAAATTGAATGTTGCCTTGAATATCATTAATGGCTTTGCCATTGTCCACCTCTTCAGGCTCATCAAGTAAGGCAAAAATGGATTCCCCTGCGGCAATGCCTTTTTGCAATTTTTGATTCACATCGGTCAATGACCGAACCGGTTTACTCAGCAGTCCTGCCGCCGTCAAATAGGCGATAAACTCACCCGCTGTCACATCCGCCATGACCTCGGGACGCAGTGCCAGCCACACCACCACCGACATGGCGATCGCCATTAGCAGTTGCACCGCAGGCGTATTGATGCTGTTGGTAACGACGACTTTCATGCCTTTCTTTAGGTTATCCTTAGATGCCTTTTCAAAGCGTTTTGCTTCATAGGCCTGTCCACCATAATTTTTGACTACCTGATAACCGCCAATCACCTCGCTGGTGATATGGCTGACCTGTCCCATGCTTTTTTGAATGCCTTTGGACAGCTTAAGATAACGCTTAGACGCCTTTTGCACCAACCACAAAATCGGAGGCAAAACAACAAACAAAATAAGCGTCAATCGCCAATTTTAAAACAACAAACAACCCATAAGCCCAATGACCGTAAGCCCGTCTCTGAGCAAAGTCTTGAGCGAATCGGTGCTGGCTGCCGTCACCTGCTCAACATCAAATATTAATTTGGATGAAATGGTGCCTGCTGGATTCGCCAAATAAAACGAGCTGGGTAATTTAAGTAATTTCTCAAATACCTGCACCCGCATTTCATACACCAAATTACGAGAAATGAGGGCTGAAAAATAATTACCCAGAAATGACCCCAGTCCTCTCACAAAAAATAAAGCGACGATGAGTACAGGAAACCAATTAAGTAAACTTTGGTCACGGGTGTTGATGGCGTCAGTAATAAATTGGATGAGCCTAGCAATACCAATTTCGGTTGCCGAATTAATGGCAAACCCGATAATCGTTAATCCAATCGCCCACCAATACGGCTTGAGGTAAGCGAGCAAACGCACATAGGTTTGCGTGCGGGTCGGTTGAGCGTAGTCTGTATTAGATGGACCCATTGACGTTCTGGAAAATTCGGTGGGGGTTTGAGATGGACTTGGATTCGTATGCAAAAGGGTCAAAAATTTTAAAGAACGAGTTTCATATTGGATGAGCGAACATAGCTCTACCTAATATGTTCAAAATCTAAACTATTACTGCGTCGCTTCGTTGGTAGAACTGACCGCATCAGAACTTGAGGCGGGTGCTTGTCCAACAGGGACGATGGTGCTGATATTTAAGTTCACAAACCCCATTTTACCTGCCACATCCATCACCCGAACCACATTTTGGTGCGTGGCATTGCCATCGGCGGCAATGACAAACATCATATCTCGCTCATCGCCCGCCTCTTGTTTTAGCATATTTATTAAATCAGCCTCGGTGCTGGAGCCTAACGCAATGCCATTGACCGAATATGATCCGTCTTCTTGCACTGCTACTTCGATGGTCTTATCCACCTCAGTGACTGGCACGCCTTCGGCTTCGGGCAACACGATATTTAACCGACTAAAATGATTGAACGAAGTGGCAAGCAATAAAAACACAATCAAAAATAGCAAGCAATCAATCATCGGAGTGAGATTGATTTCTAAGGGCTCGACGGTGGGTTTTCTAAATCGCATGGGGTGAGTTTTTGCTATTTTTTAGGTGTATTATAAATGTCGAGTAAAAATCAAACGAGCCTTTAGTCTAAAGCGGAATTATTGTAAATTATCAATTCTAAGCAGATTGTTGAGCTTTAATCGCATCAATGGTATCTCTAGCAGTTGGCTTAATGGCATGGCGAGTATCGCTTTTTGTGGCATCCAAACGCTCATTGATTATCGCTGTCTCATTAGATGCTAAACTTGATTTAATTGCTGGACTATCCGTCATCAAATTCAAGTCGTACAATTCTTGAATCAGCAAGCCCGCCTCACTTTCAAATTCGGCGTTAATATCCACAATGCGACGCTGAAAAAATCGATAAGCAATCATCGCAGGGATGGCAACCACCATGCCCGCTGCCGTAGTGATCAATGCTTGCGATACCCCAGCCGCCAGTAGCGTGGGGTCTTGCATCGCCCCATCGGTAATCGCTAAGAATGATGAAATGATACCAAGTACCGTGCCGAGCAATCCTAAAAGAGGTGCAATTGCTCCAATCGTGCCAAGCATATTAATGTTTTTTTCTAGCTCGTGAATCTGCACACTGGCACGGTTTTGCATGTGCATGGTCATTGAGTCTAGCCCATAACCACGGTACATCAGCCCAGTTGCTAGCACATCACCAAGCGGGGTTTTGTCTTTGACATTTTGCAACTGGCTTCTTTCAATCGTACCGTGCTCCCGCAAACGAGTAATCAGTTGTTCTCGCAAGCGAGGTGGCACAACTTGATTCATTCGCAGTTTACTCGCCCGCTCAATAATGATAATGAGGGCAATTACCGAGCAAATGATGATGGGTGCCATCAGCCACCCACCTGCCAGAACCAAACTCCACATACCGTTTTCTCTTTTTAAAAGATGTATTTATACCATGCATATTTCGATAATAAATTTCAATAATTGGAGCCTGCAGAGGTTTGACCGACTAACCTTAAATCTACCAACTAATTTTCAAAATGCTTGAGTAACTCATCGAGCTCTTCCTGATTATGGAAAAATATCTCCATGCTGCCTTTGCCGTCTTTTTTTTGCTTGAGTTTTACTTTGGCTCCGAGCCGATCTGAAAGTTGCTCGCTAAGTTTTAAAATATCAGCATTGGCAGTTTTTGCTTTGGCGACCGACCGTGGGTGTAAAATAGATTTAACCAGTTGCTCGGTTTCTCGTACCGTCATTGATCCATCAATCACCTTTTGAGCAATAACAGGTTGTTGCTCCAATGGCAACGACAACAATGCCCGAGCGTGACCCATGTCAATCAAGCCATCATTAAGCTGAGTTTTGACGGTATCATGCAAATGATTGAGCCTGAGCAAATTAGACACCGTGGTGCGGGCTTTGCCCACCACATCGGCTATCATGGCGTGACTCATGCCAAACTCGGTATGAAATCGCCCCAAAGCTGCGGCTTGCTCGATGACCGTTAAGTCTTCACGTTGAATGTTCTCAATGAGTGCTAATGCAATGGAAAGTTAATCAGACAATGCCCGCTCTATGGCAGGAATGGTGGTTTCTCCAGCCAGCTTAGCCGCTCGCCAACGCCGCTCGCCCGCAATGATTTCATGCGTCACATTTGGGTGAGTTTTATCTTCATTCAGCAATAACGGTCGGATGACAATTGGCTGCATCACACCATGTTGTTTGATGGAAGAAGCCAACTCGCCTAAAGCGGCTTCACTCATATCTCGGCGTGGCTGATATTTTCCCGATTGCAATCGAGAAACCTCAATTTTTACTAAACTAATGTCGCTGTCTGCTTCACTTCCTAATTTTGAAGAATCAGATTGCTGTACGTCATTTGACTGATTTGAATTACTTTGCATAGACGCTTGGGCGAGATTGCTTGTTTGAAGCTCCCCTTTATCTTGCTTTGCATTCTTTGAAGTCGATGATTTTTTTGCTTTGGTTTTTGTTCGAGGGCGGGCAGGTTCGGCTGCTAAAGCGAAATCATCAGACTCGCCATCGACTTCAACTTCGGCTGACCACAGAGTCTCAGCTTTAAGAGCACTCTGGGCGATGGCTTTTTCTATATCGATTGAGCCTAACAAGGCATCCAATCCCCGATTGGCGGCTAATCCACGCTTTTTTGCCATGACTGTACTTCTCCGCCTAACTAGTCCAATTAAGATTACTGTGTGTGAATAAACACTAAATTTAGTAGCAACCTAGTTTAATGCAATACATTATGATTGCAACCAAATGTTACACATTATGAGCCTATTTAATAACAAATGTTTGGTTGTGATACTGATTAGATTATTCTAAGTCTAATGTCAATTGCCGACTTTGCTCGATAACTTCATCCGCCAATTTTCGATACGCCTGAGCCCCTTTTGATGTCGATTCATAATCTAACACGGGCATGCCGTGAGCAGGAGCCTCGGCGAGCCTGACGTTACGCGGAATAATGGTATGATACATGAGCTTACCAAAATGAGTCTCGAGTTCCGCTGACACATCGTTCGCGAGCGTGTTACGGGCATCGAATAAAGTGCGAACCACGCCACGAATGTGCAACTCTTCGTTCAACTCCTGAAGCCGCTCGATGGTTTGCGACAAATCTGCTAAACCTTCAAGGGCATAATACTCACATTGCATGGGGATAATCACTCCACCATCGGTGGCGAGCATGGCATTGATGGTCAAAAGATTAAGGCTTGGGGCACAATCGATGATGACATAATCATAATTTTTTACTTCATCTTTTTGAGCTTGATCTTTAAGTGTTGCTACCGCATTTGCCAAAATTAAATGCGTGTCTACTTGTCCCATTAAGGCAATATCGATGCCCGACAAGTCGCCATTTGCACCCACCACATCAAACCCAGATGGACTGGCTTGAATTACCTCAATCAAACCTGCCTCACCAAGCATCACATCCGCAATACTGGCAGGGAGCTCACGCTTTTCTAGCCCAGCACCAGACGTAGCATTGCCCTGAGGATCAAGGTCTATGAGGAGCACCCTCTGTCCTTCGGCATGAAGACCCGCTGTCAAATTGACGGCGGTGGTGGTTTTGCCCACCCCACCTTTTTGATTGGCAATGGCAATAATTTCCATAAAGGCACTCAAATTAAGTTTAACGTATTGCTTAGCGTCTGTTTAGGCTTCACAAATAGGCTCTGTCAGAGCCATGGTTGAGTCCTAAACAGACCCTAATATATCGACACCAGATGCCGAGCTTCATTTAGACGTGGCACATCAAGCTCGGTGACTTCTATTTGCCAAGTCCGCCCCGTCCGATCAACCAACTCCTTTATGGCTTCATCCTTTTCGGCATCGCTCGGGGCAAGCCCTCTCATTGCTTGAAAAACACCTTGCTTTCCTTGTTTATCATTCACGCAAGGCCTCGCCAAACGCACAAAGTCGGTTAAACTGGCAAAGGCTCTCGAGGTCACCACCTCAAACTGGTTGTCTGTATTATGATTTGCAAAGGTTTCGATCCGACTGGCAACAGCGTTGACATTCTTTAGCTGCAACTCACTGACCACCTGCTTAATAAAACGTATCTTTTTTTGGTTACTATCGAGTGCAGTCACCGCTCGTTCGGGCTGACAAATTGCCACGATGAGTGCTGGCAAGCCTGCTCCTGTGCCTATGTCGAGCAATGAGCCACTTTTTAAGTGTGGCACGATGGCAAGGCAGTCGAGCACATGTTTGATGAGGGCTGGCTCAGGCTCTTTGATGGCGGTTAGATTATAAGTTTTATTCCAAAACAGCAAACGATCTAAATATATGAGTAACTGAGTTTGCTGAGCTTCAGATAAGGTGAAATCACCCTCATTATGTATGCTTTGCACAGCATCTGTCAGTTGATTTGCCAACCTATCAGGGGTTTTTAGAACATGATAGTTTAAATAGCTGGAACCGAACGTTGTCATATCAAGCCTAGCAAATAATGACGGACAAAAGAACGCATAAGTATAACATGGCATGGATAAATTTTAAGATGAAATTTAGCGGCGGCATCCGCCAAAAACCGTTCAATATCATCGGTAAATGACTGGCTTTTGTTTGATAATTACCCTATAGTGAGCGATTGTGGTTGATGGTGCTCATTACTTACCTAGTCCTTATATGTCTTTTTTTCTAACGCCTTCTTGATTTAGCTCGCTCAATTCTAACTATGGCAAACTCTACTTTAGAATCCAAACCAAAGCTAAAAGCCCGTTCCTCTGATCAGTCGTCGGCGAAAGGTGCGAAATCATTAACACCCACAACCACAACCACTCGAAACGATGGCACGGCGACCACCGAACGCCAATGGCAATTGCTGACTCAACTTGAACGCACCCGTTGGCAAGGGGCAAAACAGTTGCAAGAGAAACTGACCGTGAGTGGTCATAAGGTCAGTTTGCGAACGGTACAACGTGATTTAAATGCTCTTGCCAAACGTTTTCCCATCGAAAAAACCGACACCTACCCGCAAGGCTGGCGGTGGAAGGAAGATGCTCCCATCCAAAGCCTACCTCACATTACATTGTCGCAAGCGGTGGCATTCAATATGGTTGAGGCGAATCTCGCTCAGTTGTTGCCGCCGTCGATTTTAGATGAGCTATTTCCTTGGTTCAACATGGCTAAGCAACAATTGCAGGACAGCAAAGTCACGCAAACATGGGTGGACAAAGTTCGCATTGAGCCTGCGACCCAACCCCTCATTGCCCCTAAAATCGACCGACTTTGTAAAGACGGCATTTATGAAGCCTTATTTTATCAAAAACAAATCATCGCCACTTATCAACGTCGTGGTCGAAGCTCACATCAAACTTATAATAAAGACAACGCGACGCCAAAATCATCTAGCAAATCACCTTTTGAATATCACTTAAATCCGCTCGCAGTGGTGCAACGTGGCGTGGTCATCTATTTGCTAGCTACCAAAATTCATGACCCCGAACAAATCATCCGCACTTTTGCGTTGCATCGCTTCAAGTCAGTTAGCGTAACCGACGAACCTGCCGTCATCCCTGACAGTTTTGACCTTAATCAATACTTGGATGCAGGGGGGATGGGATTTGCTCATCCTTTATTCAAAAATCTGCCGAAACGAGGCAAAAAAACACAAATCAAGCTGGTCTTTAATGGCAGTGCGGGAACAAACCTCAATGAAAGTCGCTTGAGTACGGATCAAATCATCACCCAAGATACCGACAATGACACGCAAACTGTGACCGCCACCGTAAATCTGACCTCGCAACTGGTGTGGTGGCTTCGAGGTTTTGGCAAAAAACTGACAGTAATTGAACCTGAGATTTTGGCAAAAGCCGTGCACCAAGACGACAGTGCAAACTCAACTTGATACCAATATAATCGCACTATTACTAATTTAAGACCTTTATATGCAACTTTTTGTTTGGAACGATTTATGTCCGATGCAACCATTGCCAATCACTTGACGGCTCCTAATGCTAACACGTCCAAAACACTGAATCAGTTCGCTCTCACCAGTGATACGTTACAGTTTGGCTTAAACTTTACGCACACCTTGTTGCCCAAAGCAGGGCTTATTAACAAACTTAAGGGACGTGAGCAAGCAATGGATATTGATTTATCTTGCGTGTTATTCGATGCAAGCTTGACGGTGACCGATACGGTGTGGTTTAAACAACTGCGTGATGCCACGATGGCGGTGCGTCATCATGGGGACAGTCTAAATGGTAAAGACCGAGGCGATATGGCGGAGGTTGACCGTTACATTGACGTTGAGACCATTGAGATTAGATTGTCACACCTGCCCAGCACAGTGCAACACCTGGCATTGGTGGTTTCTTCGTATCATGAACATGGACTACGGCAAGTAAGCCGAGGTAATGTGAGATTTGGCGACGATGAAGGCAACGACATATACGATTTGGATTTGACCCGTCTCACCCACGATGCTCCTGCCCTGTGCATGGCGGTACTGAGTCGTCACCCACTTGCAGGTGTGGCAGGCGATTCCGACGGGTTACAACAACTTGGAGCTTGGTATTGCCATTTGCCTGTGATGCCTCTTAGTGAATACCGATTGCCTGAGATGAATGAACAGTTGGTTCATGTGGTCGGTGAATTAAATCAAGGATAGCAAGCCTAGCTAGAAGGGATGTAAACTAATACTGACATGACTGCCTACAAGTGTTTGCCACAATGTGGACAATAACTTTTTTCATCCAACTGTCGCATCCTTTCCGCTAATTGTTCCTCACGTAAAATTGCAATCACAATTTCGTCTGCCTGCTCCTTACTTAACCCCACCTGACGACGAATTTTATCGATTGTGTGCGTACTACTGGCAAGATCTATGCCTTCATCAAGCAGTTTTTCACGAAACTTTTGTTCCAATTCCTCACGGCGTAACTCAAGCTCACTGGCTAGCCCCGACGCTAAAATACCGGCAGGCAATGCGGCTAAACCCACCCCAAGTATAGTAATCACCGCTCCTAATATCTTACCTGCGGTGGTAACGGGAATCACATCGCCATACCCGACAGTAGTGAGTGTGACTACCGCCCACCACATGGCTTTGGGTATCGACTCAAATACCTCGGGTTGGGCTTTGTTTTCGACCAAATAGATACCACTAGAAGCGGTAACAATCATGATGATTAATATAAATACCACCGCCTTAAACGATTCTTTTTCTTTACTGAGCACCACAAGCAAAATTCGCATGGCGGAAAAATAGCGGGTCAGTTTAAGCAGACGGAACAATCTTAAAATGCGTAAGAATCGCAGATCAACGCTGACAAAGTAGTTAATAAAGGCGGGAGCAATGGCGATTAAATCAATAATCGCTCCAGGACTTTTAACCCATCGCCAGCGTTTTTGCCAATTGTTTAAAGTCTCTTTTTGCTCTTCATCATAAAATCGTTCAGAGTCCACAATCGACCATAGCCTGAGCAGATATTCGATGCTAAAAATAACGATGGAAAAAACTTCAAACGCTTCAAAATATATTTGATTGGGAAAATACCAACGATCCACTGATTCGGCAATGACTGCCAGCACATTGGTGACAATTAAAAAAATGAGGAAGTAATCCACCATCTTGCCGATAACGCTATCATGCTCTTCGTTTTGTAGCGTGTCATAAACAAAATAGCGTAGCCGTAGATAGCCCGAGTGCCGAATCATGAATCGTATCCACTTTTAAATTACCAGACATTTAGCCATAAGTTGAGCACGTAATATCCTCTGTGCATTCAGAATTAAATGCACAAAAAATAGCCAGTTAGCTAAATAAAAGCAGGAATTACAACACAAAAAACCAATAAATGCTAATAAGGTTTAGCATCAATAGCAGTAACAATAAACCGAGCAGTACTCGATGATACTGTTTTAGCGTAATTGGGCGAGCCTCATTATCGACTGCCACTAGGCTTGAGCCACATTCTGGGCAATCGCCATCCATGCCTTGGGTCGCCTTTAATGAATAGGCAAGACGACAACGAGTGGGAGAATTGCTACAAATGCCTTTCATGGAACGCCCTACCTATGATCTATAGCGAAATTCATCTAAAGCGAAATATATCTTATACACAACGCATCTAAAGCAACATGCGGCGAGGGTCAGCAAGCAATCTCGCCACATAGCGAGTAAACACAGCGGCATCTGCCCCGTTAATCACCCGGTGGTCATAAGACAATGACAGCGGCAACATCAGGCGTGGTTCAAACTCGCCTTGATCAGTATTCCAACGAGGCTGCATCGTGGCTTCCGACACGCCCAAAATGCCGACTTGAGGCCAATTGACGAGCGGTGTAAAGTATGTGCCCCCTAAATTGCCTTGGCTGGAAATCGTGAAACTCGCTCCTTGCAGCTCTTTCGTACCGAGTTTTTTATCCCGAGCTTTGCCAGCCAACTCGCCAATCTCAATCGCAAGTTGTTTGATGCCTTTGGCTTGAGCATTTTTGATGACGGGCACAATTAAGCCGTCATCGGTTGCCACCGCAATACCCAAGTTTACCGATTCTCGGATAATCAGCTGTGTATTGTCATCGCTTAGATGACTGTTAAACTTAGGATGCTGAGTCAACGCATACGCTGTTGCTTTGACGATAAATGCCAAGATCGTCAGCCCAATGCCTTGTTGCTTAAACTCGCCTTTGAGCTCACCTCGCAAGGCTTCGGTATCGGTGATATCCGCCAAATCAAACTGGGTGACTTGGGGCAGATAGGTGTTGTAATTGAGCTGAGGAATAGACACTTTTTGCAGACGAGTTAACTCCTCGGTATGCGTCTCACCCCATAGTTCAACATTGCTCATGTCGGGCAGACTGGGTAAACCAGAACCTTGACTGACGGCAGAAGAGATTTGATTTTTTTGTCCCTGCATGGCGGATTTGACAAAGGCAAAAACGTCTTCTTTGACGATGCGACCATTAACCGCACTACCCTCAACTTGGGTAATGTCCACGCCCAATTGACGGGACAATTTGCGTACCGCAGGACCTGCATACACGTCGGTCAATTTGGCGTTCACTTCTGCTTCGGTTAGTTTATTAGAGGTTTGAGGCGTTTGGCTAGACCTAGCGGTTTGTTTAGATGATTCAGATTGGCTTTGAAATTTTGGTTCAGTTTGCTTATCATTATTGTTTTCTAGAGATTGTTGACCGCTTTCTGTTTCTTCTTATTTTAGTTTATACTTATTTTCCGAAACGTCATTCGTTAAAATGACGATAAATTCTTGCCCATTTTCAACCGTGTCACCTGCTTTAATCAGCAATTTTTCAATTTTGCCCGGAGCAGGGGCTGGTACTTCCACCGAGGCTTTGTCAGACTCAATTAGCAAGATAGCGTCATCGGCGTCCACGCTATCGCCTTCCGCAACCATGACTTCCGCCACTTGAGCACTGTCCACCCCTAAGTCGGGCAATGCAAAGGTTTGGCTTTCGGTTTTAGATGAAGGTGTAGCTTGCTCGTTTTTCGCCTGATCGTTAGATTCGTCGGTTTGCTTACTGTTTTCAGACTGCTCTTTTTTATCTTCGGCTACAGAAAGAGAATTAGAATCGCTAGTTTCTGATTCGTCTGGTTCATTGTTATCCGATTCACTGGCTTCAATCTCAATCAATACCGACCCTTCAGACACACTATCACCAACACTCACGGCAATGCGGGTGACCTTGCCCGCCTGTGTCGTTGGCACTTCTACCGAGGCTTTGTCGGATTCTAGTAGGACGATGTTATCATCGACCGCCAACATATCGCCTTCAGCCACTAAAACTTCACTAACTTCCGCCTTTTCTACGCCCAAATCGGGGGCTTTAATTTCCATGAGTTTGCTCCGTATGCTTATATCTAGTTATTTTATTTGCATTATTCCTTAACATCACCATCATTTAACACTTTCGCATCCGCTTCGTCTTCGGCACGTCCTTCGCTATCAATTTCTTCATCGGTCTCTTCCGTGAACTCTGGCACAGGATTTGGCGTTGACAAGTCGGCAGCAGGAGCATCAGGGAAGTGATCATAATGGGGCTGGGGTTGCCAGGCTGGGGGCTGTTCCACGTCAATGCCAAGGCTGACAATGGCATCTTTCACCAAACGTTTATCCACTTCGCCTTCATCCGCCAAACGGCTCAGGGTCGCCACCACAATATGCTCGGCATTGACGTTAAAGAAAGAGCGCAATTGCTCGCGACTGTCCGAACGCCCATAACCGTCCGTGCCCAGTGTGGTATAAGGGCGGCTATCTGGCAACCACCCTCGAATCTGCTCGGCATAATTTCGCATATAATCGGTTGCTGCTACCACAATGCCGTCATGCGGGGCAAGTTGCTCGGTGACCCACGGCACTTTTTCTTCATCCATTGGGTGCAAGCGATTATAGTCGTCGCACGCCATGCCATCTCGGGTCAACTCATTAAAGCTGGTGACGCTCCAGACGTTGGCGAAAATGTTAAACTCCTCGCCCAAGATGCGAGCCGCCTTTTGCACTTCTCGCAAAATCACGCCCGAGCCGAGCAATTGCACATGGGCAATCGCTTGGTCCGCATCATGTCCGTTGTCCTCAAGCAGATACATGCCTCGCTTGATGCCTTCTATCACCGCCTCACGATTGTTATCTGGCAAGCCAGGATGATTATAATTTTCATTCATCAAGGTAATGTAATAATAAACCCGCTCGCCATCACCATACATCCGTTTGAGACCGTCGTGCATGATGACGGCGAGTTCATAGCCAAAACACGGGTCATAACTCACGCAGTTCGGCACCGTGCCAAACAAAATATGCGAGTGTCCGTCTTGATGCTGCAAACCCTCGCCATTTAGTGTGGTGCGACCTGCCGTTGCCCCAAGTAAAAAGCCCTGAGCTTGACAGTCACCCGCCGCCCATGCCAAATCGCCAATACGTTGGAAACCAAACATCGAGTAATAAATATACAGCGGAATCATCGGCAAGGCATTGACTGAATAACTGGTTGCCAACGCTATCCATGCACTCATCGCCCCCGCTTCGTTGATGCCTTCTTCCAGCATGTGCCCATCTTTGGCTTCTTTATAGCCCATCAAGGCTTCGCTGTCTTCGGGCGTATAGTTTTGCCCAGCCGCTGAATAAATGCCCAATTGTCGGAACATACCTTCTAGCCCAAAGGTGCGGGCTTCATCGGGTACAATCGGCACCACCCGATCTTGAATGACTTTGTTTTTGAGCATGGCAGCAAGCAGTCGCACAAACACCATCGTTGTCGATTGCTCTTTGTCGCCACTACCGTCTAACACTTTGTCGAACATATCCAAGTCGGGAACTTCAAGTGGAATATGTCCGCTACGACGATTGGGCAAATGTCCGCCCAAGGCTTCCCGTCGCCCTTTGAGGTACTTCATTTCGCTTGAGTTTTCATCGGGACGATAGAACGGCAATGTTTCTAAATCGCTGTCGCTGAACGGCAAATCAAAACGGTCACGGAAATATTTTAAGCCCTCTAAATCCAACTTCTTAATCTGATGCGTTTTGTTGACCGATTGGGCTTGCGACGATAAGCCATAGCCCTTCACGGTTTTCACCAGCACCACCGTCGGTTGACCTTTGGTTTGCATCGCTTCACTAAAGGCAGCATAGACCTTCAACGGATCATGCCCACCTCGATTAAGGCTAGCTATGTCCGCATCGCTTAGGGCATCGCCCATTTCTTTGAGCTCAGGGTACTTACCAAAGAAATAATCCCGCACAAAATCAGGGTCTCGGGCGGCGTTAAGCTGATACTCCCCATCCACAACTTCCATCATGCGTTCTTTTAACGCCCCGCTGTCATCTTTGGCAAGTAAGGGATCCCAATTACTGCCCCAAATCACTTTGATGACTCGCCAGCCTGCCCCACGGAACACCGATTCCAACTCTTGAATGATTTTGCCATTGCCTCGCACGGGTCCATCAAGGCGTTGCAGGTTACAGTTAATCACCCAAATCAGGTTATCCAATTTTTCACGTCCAGCCAGCGAAATCGCCCCCAAACTTTCGGGCTCGTCGGTTTCACCATCGCCCAAAAATGCCCAAAATTTGCGTCCGTCGTCTTCAAGTAAGCCTCGATTGATGAGCTAATTATGCACATGAGCATGATAAATCGACATGATGGGTCCTAAGCCCATCGACACGGTCGGAAATTGCCAATAGTCGGGCATAAGGTAGGGATGCGGATAGCTGGATAAGCCTTTGCCCCCCACTTCTCGGCGGAAATTTTCCAACTGCTCTTCGCTCAATCGCCCTTCCAAAAATGAACGGGCATAAATGCCAGGAGCAGAATATCCTTGGTAATAAATCATATCACCACCAAAGTGGTCGCTGGCGGCACGGAAAAAATGGTTAAATCCCGTTTCATATAATGTGGCACTGGACGCAAACGTTGCCAAATGTCCGCCTAAATCGTCGTCATTTTGGTTGGCTCGCATCACCATTGCCAAGGCGTTATAGCGGATTAACGCCCGAATTTTGCGTTCGATGCCTAAGTCGCCAGGATAAATTGGTTCGTCCTCGGGCGGAATGGTATTGATGTAGGCGGTGTCTAAGCGATTAAACGGCAAACCCTCTTGCACCGCCATGTTGTACAAGGCTTTGAGCAAAAACTGAGCCCGTTCGTCGCCAGCGTGTTTGATGACGGACTCGAAGGCATCAAGCCATTCTGAAGTTTCTTGTTTGTCTAGATCGTTATAATAAGTGGGCATGATCATTCCTTGATGATTTAGTTTGAGTTATGAATGGCAATTAAAATCGTTGCATTGTGATAACTGTTTATGATTTATGTCAAGCGTTGATAAGGCATATTTGTTTTAGTTTGGACAAGTCAATTTGGCTTAAAAATTGCTTACAGTCAATTAGACTGTATTGCGTCAACCAGCTTATTAAAAAGTTTTGTTTATGGTTTACGCTTGTTCACAGTTTACCATGAGTTTTAAGGTATGGGTTCACCAACCTTCATTAAGCAGGCGTGAATGGGGCAAATGTGACTTCAACCCTCATAACGCCAACCCCTAGCTCGCCAGATGGCATCACTATTGCTACCACGTCGGTCTTACAAGGGGAAAATGGCACGGTGCAAACCAACGGTTTTGATTTGGCGAGTGCCAACACGACTGGAACAGCAACAAGCAAGGTCATTTACATTAATAGCAAAAACGGCACTTTTCAAAAATAACAGATAATTGTATCAATTAATATCGATTCGATGAATAATGCAATCAAAGCGACATACCCTATTAAGAAAGTTTTGCTAAACTAATCTTGACCTTCCCAAAACTATTATCAGCATCTTCAAAGGAACACGTATGACACACTTTTCAAACCGCCTCAAAACCTTATCTTATCGTCCATCGCTTGCCTCTGCGTTGGCAATAAGCATGGCATTGGCAGGCGTAACGATGACTACTGCCTACGCAGACGATGCTTTAAAAATGACGCTCGAAGCCAATCAAGTGCTTAAACAGGCGGACGGCACTGTCAAGTATTCGCCTATATCTACCGCCAAAGTGGGGACAGTCGTGCAATATGAGGCGACGTATAGCAACACCATCGACCAACCCATCAGCGATGTTAGCGTGACGCTACCCATCCCACAAAACATGGCGTTTACGGGGGAAGCCTATCCTGCTAGTGCTCAAGGTAGCACAGATGGCACTAACTTTGCTGATATGCCACTCATGAAGCGAGTCGATGGTAAGTTGGTGAAAGTACCCTATGCCGACTACACTGCCTTGCGTTGGAACATAAAATACCTGCCCGCCAAAAAATCTGCCAGTGTGACATTAAATGCGGTGGTTGAGTAAGAAGTCGAGTAAGACTTTCGACAAACCTGAATGGCGTTTTTAATTTAATAGTTTTTTTTGGATTGTTTTATCGCTTCATACCTATGTAATATTGACACGTTTTGCTGATTATGAAAACGACTTAAGACATGACATTGATTGTATGATGACCGAACTAAAGCCATTTATACAATCTGACGACAAACAAGTTGCCTATTATGGATATAAAGCGGGAGCATGGTTTGATTACGCTTATTCTTAAGATGTGGAAGGCAGCTTAAGTAAGGCTGGCGAGTTTGCATTGGCGGAAGGATTGTCAATAAAGATGAATGTTTGGGACAAAAGTTACTTCGCTAATGTGATATATTTTTAAATTTAACGTTTATTGAGTTTTTCAGGCAAATAACAACGCAGATACGCAATTGCTGCAGTAATGGCTTCTTGTATATATGTATCAGTAACTGCGTGTTCTTGACGATACGACAACTTAAACACGCTGTCAATAATGCCTAGCGTCACCAGTAGAACCTGTTCGATATTTTCATACTCAGGCATTTCGTATTGCTCATTTAACTTGCCATAAACCAATTGAACAATTTGAATCTCAACCCGATTACCATATTTCTCACCTTCAAAGTCAGGTGTATTTGGTCCATACGACAACTGGGTGCGTGATTTATCCTGTGTTGTCACTGTCACACAGGCTTCAATAAGCCCAGTAATATAGCCTTGCCAGCGATTAAATTGGCTGACCTCAAACGCATCGATGGTTTCAATGAGTTCGATGGCGGTCAAAAATCGTAGGGCTAAAAAGATGGCTTCGACATTTGGAAAAAAGTGATACGCCGATGCCCGAGGAATGCCTGCCTCTTCGCACACGTCCGCTAGGCTAATTTCGCTAATTGGGCGGGTTTCACTCAGCGTCTTTGCCCCCATCAGCAGCTGATGCCGACGGGTTCTGCCTTGTTTACTGGTGAACTTAAATTTGTTGGGAACAATCTTTTTTGCCAGTTCCGAATCGACAAGCACATCTTCAATGATGTCCTCACGGGAATCTGCACTCACGTTTGACGCTTTGTTATCTACGATAGTTGGCATAATTTTTCCTAATTTTTCCTTTTGTCGCAATGAGTTTATGATAGTCAACAATATACCATTGTTTTGGTGGTCTAGCTAATTAAAAACTTTTGTTTATCTGACTGATTAAAACAACTCAATCTTTGCTCGCACAATGCCGTGGTCGGTGGCTCTCTCAAAGTATTCTGCTTTTAGGTGATCGTTAAAATAATCCACCCGCATGACTTGTCCTTTGGCAAATTTGCTGTCACTCACGAACTCTTCGGACACAAACAATTGGTCAATCACCTCTGGCATACCTTGATATAAATGCGTATAAGCCACATCGTGCATCCAACCATAATGCGTTTGCACCCGTGCTGCGTCAAACAATGCCACATCGCGCATACTTTTATCGTAAATCACCTCACTGGTTTCTGCCAACAGTTGTGTGGTGACGCTATTGGTCACATCGTTCATGTCTCCCAGCAACATGAGAGGGTGACGCGTATTTTTAAGTTTATTGATAATGAATATTCTAAGTGCCGCCGCTTCCGCTGCCCGCATACACAAACTGCGTAATTTTGCCCGAACTCTAAGCATTGGGTCGTCATAATCTTCCAGCAATCTACCGTCATCATCGCGTAAATAATGCGGGCGTTTGCTCTTAAGATGGGCAGAAATAACAGTGACAGACTCGCCAAAAATATCCAACGTGGCAATAAGTGGCGGGCGGTTAAATGCGGTATATAACCCAGCATCGGGCACTTCGATATAAGCACGTTCATCAAAAGCAGTCAGCAGTTGCCAATCGATAATTGGAAAACGGCTGATGATGCCTTGAGCAGGCGTCTTGCTCGCCCCTCTGCCCTCAGTGAGATCGCTATTCACATCGTTACTCGCCATCGGTACAAGGACTTTTGCGTCTGACAACCCAATTTTGTCAGTCAAATCCTGCAATGCCTGTTCGTCCCAAACTTCTTGTACCGCAAAAATATCAGCATGGGCTTGTCCAAACAAATTCGCTAACCCTTGCAATTTGGCATCGTACTGTTCTGGGCGATAAGCCTGCATGTTGTCATAATAAATCCGATTGGGCAGGGCGAAATTAAGCAAATTACAAGTGGCGATATGAAAAATTTTATCAGCATGAGGCGTGCTGTGCGAACGTTGACGGTTTGAAGCATGGTTTGACATACAATATATTCACTACATTTTGAAGGTTTTTTCTATCCTAACATGAAAACTAAGTGATAAAAAAAGCCGAACCTTATCAGCTATATTTCGCTTAAAAGGTTCGGCTAAAACACCAGCTTATCTGCCAGTGTTAGTTTTAGTATTGACGTTTAGGAAACTTACGCCAACTGAGCCACATCGATTTTGTCTGCATCTTCAGTGTACTCTTCCATGCGGTCAAAATTCATGTAGCGATACACTTCATCGCCCATGCTGTTCAGCATACCCGCATACTGCTGATACTCTTCATTGGTTGGCAGTTTGCCCAGTACCGCTGCCACTGCCGCCAATTCAGCAGACGCTAAATAAACATTCGCCCCCTGCCCCAAACGATTTGGGAAGTTACGAGTCGATGTCGAAACCGCGGTAGATTTCGGTGCGATGCGAGCTTGGTTACCCATACACAATGAACAACCGGGCATCTCAGTCCGAGCACCAGCTTGAGCATAAGTGTTGTAATAACCTTCTTCCATCAACTGGCGAGCGTCCATCTTCGTTGGCGGTGCAATCCATAGGCGGGTTTTCAAGCTGCCTGCAGGTACTTCTTGCAACAATTTACCAGCTGCACGGAAGTGACCGATGTTGGTCATGCACGAACCGATGAACACTTCATCAATGGTGTCACCCGCTACGTCTGCCAAGGTTTTGGCATCGTCAGGGTCGTTCGGGCAGCAAAGTACAGGCTCTTTGATTTCACTCATGTCGATGGTCATGTCGATGGTGTATTCCGCATCGTCATCGGCACGCATGAGGCTTGGATTATCAAGCCAAGCTTGCATCGCTTCAATACGGCGACTGATGGTGCGAGCATCGCCATACCCTTCTGAAATCATCCACTTAAGCAAAGTAATGTTTGAGTTCAGATACTCTTTGACCGATTCTTCAGACAAGGTAATGGTACACCCTGCAGCACTACGCTCGGCAGACGCATCTGACAACTCAAACGCCTGCTCAACCGTCAAGTCTTCTAATCCTTCAATCTCAAGGATACGACCATTAAACTCGTTGATTTTGCCTTTTTTCTCAACCGTCAAATAGCCTTCTTTGATGGCTTGTAATGGAATGGCGTGTACCAAATCTCGCAAGGTGATTCCAGGTTGACGCTCGCCAACAAAACGAACCCGCACAGACTCAGGCATATCGAGTGGCATCACACCTGTGGCAGCAGCAAACGCCACCAAGCCCGACCCTGCTGGGAACGAAATACCCATTGGGAAACGAGTGTGCGAGTCACCGCCCGTACCAACAGTATCAGGTAGTAGCATACGATTGAGCCATGAGTGAATGATGCCATCACCCGGGCGTAAGCTCACGCCACCTCGGTTCATGATAAAGTCAGGCAAGGTGTGTTGAGTTTCAACATCTACTGGCTTCGGATAAGCGGCAGTGTGACAGAACGACTGCATCACCAAATCCGCTTGGAAACCCAAACATGCCAAGTCTTTTAACTCATCACGTGTCATCGGACCTGTGGTGTCTTGGCTACCCACGGTAGTCATTTTTGGTTCGCAGTACATACCAGGACGCACGCCTTCTAAGCCGCATGCTTTGCCGACCATTTTTTGAGCCAACGTGTAGCCCTTACCCGTATCTTCAGGTTGCTCTGGTTTGGCGAACACATCTGAATGCTCAAGTCCCAGATATTCACGAGCACGGTTGGTCAAAGCACGACCTACAATAAGGGGAATACGACCACCTGCCCGCACTTCGTCGAGTAGCGTTGGTGAGTTTAGCTCAAAGGTTGACAGCACTTCATCAGAATCGTGCTTCGTGATTTTGCCGTCATGCGGATAAATGTCGAACACATCACCCATTTCTAAGCCATCGACGTTCACGTCTTCAATTGGCAATGCACCCGAATCTTCCATGGTATTAAAGAAAATCGGGGCAATTTTGCCGCCAAGCACCATACCGCCTGCACGTTTGTTTGGCACGTTTGCAATGTCTTCACCCATCAGCCAAAGCACAGAGTTTGTGGCAGACTTACGGCTTGAGCCCGTACCGACCACATCGCCCACATAAGCAAGCGGATAGCCTTTTTCTTTAAGCTCATCGATGAGCTTCATCGGACCTGTCACTCCTTCCTCATCAGCCGTGATGCCATCTCGAGAGTTTTTGTGCATGGCAAGGGCGTGCAAAGGAATGTCAGGGCGACTCCACGCATCTTGAGCAGGTGATAAATCATCGGTGTTGGTCTCACCCGTGACCTTAAAAGTCGTATAAGTCGCTTTTTCTGGCACTGCTTCACGGTTTAAAAACCACTCAGCCTCTGCCCACGACTGCACCACACCTTTGGCGTGTTCATTACCTGCTTCTGCCTTTTCGGTCACGTCGTTGAACGCATCAAACACGAGCAACGTGTTTTTCAAGGCTTCGGCAGCGTCATCGGCTAGACCATCAATGTCCAACGCATCAACGAGCGGTTGCACATTATAGCCGCCCTGCATCGTACCTAAAATTTGAATGGCTTTTTCTTTGCTGATGAGAGGGGATTCGGCTTCACCTTTGATGATGGCTGCCAAAAACGCGGCTTTGACATACGCCGCTTCGTCTACGCCTGGTGGAATGCGGTTCTCAAGCAAGTCGAGCAAAAATTCTTCCTCGCCCGCGGGCGGATTTTTGAGCAATTCCACCAACTCGGCGGTTTGCTTGTCGCTTAGTGGTAGGGGCACCGTGCCAAGCTCGGCACGTTCTTTGACATGGTTGCGATATTCTTCTAAAAACACGATAGGCATCCTTATGTTGGTGAAAAAATGAGTTTAATCCTAGGTATGACAATAAACAGACATTTAGAATTTAAAGGCGTTTAGATAGAGATTAGTAAAAATAGACATACATGATCGCTATCCCATCAAAATTTGCTCTATTTATTGGTTGCCTCAGAGAAATTTAGCAGAGTTATGATAACACAAGCTGGTATTTTTAAGGTGAATAATCGATATAACTCTTAATCTTAACGACACTCATATACATTTTAAGAACAATATATGCCACACAGCAAAACTGGACGTTAACTATTGTTTCTAATAGGAATCTAAATTGCAACTATTGGTAATTAAACGTATTATAAGGTTATCAGGCTATGCTTTGAGTTAGCTATCTTCAATTATTAAAACGATATCTAAATCAAGACTATTCTTACTGGTGTTTTTTAGACCGATTTGAGATTAAACCATGACTCAATCCTTATATTACCTGACTTACTCTAGTAATATTGCTATTAGGCAAATATTTAGTCCAAATTGCATTAAAGACATTATGGAGGAATCTTTAGTATTCAACCCGAAAAATAGTGTCACAGGATTTCTTTGTTATGACTCATTATACTTCTTTCAGTACATTGAAGGGCCTAAAGAAACCATTGAGCATTTATTTGATAAATTAAAACATGACAAACGTCACCGCAACGTAAAACTGCACATGACAGGTGATATTACCCGCCGACGTTTTCATAATTGGTCAATGCTGCCCATGCACATAAAACGTTTTTCTAAAGACTTTCAGCCGTCACAAAATTTTATCCCTTTTCGCCCTTACGACTGGGATAACGGGCGATGCCATGATTTTATTGGCATATTCGAAAAGTTTTATCGTACGCCTCAAGCTGAAAACCTCGCCACTTTCACCGAAGATCTTACCCCAATCAACATGGATATCAAAGGTACTTTGCGTCAGCATCAGGCATTTTTAATGGTGCAATTGGTGTTACTGACCCTGCTTCTTAGTTTTTTATATGCCTGTTTTAAAATGGATTGGCAACAAGGTTTCTCATCAATGTTGAGTTTCGCTGTTTTTTAAAAGACGAAATGCTCAAGTCATGGGTTTAAATATTCAGTATTTCTCATCAGTATCTTGATATTTCCCCATTTGCATCGTTCACTTCAATTGCCCTAAACCTGTTATAATTTCCTACCTAGTTGACTGTAAAACTAACCATAAGCACTATAAATAGGTTTGCCCATGAGTGACATTGCAACCCGTTCCGTTACCTCGACATCCAACACGACACATTCTGCAAATACCAATTTTGCGAACGCCAGCCATACTAACGTCGAAACCTTTGTCCCAACCCCAAAGCCGAAGCCTAAAAAGGCGGTGAAGGGTGAAAAATTGCGAGGTTATGACAAGGTTGCCCGCATTCCGATTAAAGTCATTCCGACCGTAGAAGCCCCCAAAAAACCCGATTGGATTAGGGTCAAAATGTCCTCGCCAGCTGAAGTGGCTCGCATTAAATCAACCTTGCGTGAACAAAAGCTCTATACGGTTTGCGAGGAAGCCGCTTGTCCGAACTTGCCCCAATGTTTTGGCGATGGCACAGCGACATTCATGATTATGGGTGATATTTGTACCCGCCGTTGCCCATTTTGTGACGTGGCTCATGGTAGACCCAACGAGCTGGATAAGGACGAACCTCGCCACACTGCCGAAACCATTTTGGGATTGGGTTTGAAATATGCGGTAATTACTTCAGTGGATAGAGACGATTTAAAGGACGGCGGAGCAGGTCATTTTGTTGCTGTTATTAACGAATCTAAAGCCTTAAGCCCTAATTGCTTGATTGAAATACTTGTGCCTGATTTTCGGGGACGCATGGACGTTGCATTGGACTTACTGCCCGAAACCCCACCCGATGTGTTCAACCACAACATCGAAACCGTACCTCGCCTATATAAAGCCTTCCGTCCTGGTTCGGACTATCAGCATTCGCTTGATTTACTCAAAGCTTATAAAGCCCGTCGTCCTGATATTGCGACCAAATGCGGGTTTATGGTAGGTCTCGGTGAAACGGAAGAAGAAGTATATGCCCTACTCGATGACCTAAAAGCTCATGATGTGGACATGATTACCATCGGGCAATATCTTGCTCCCAGCAAAAACCACGCTCCCGTTGACCGTTATGTGCACCCTGATGAGTTTCAGCGGTACATGGACTATGGTAAAGAGATTGGCTTTTTTAGCATTTGGGCAGGACCGATGGTGCGTTCCAGCTATTTTGCCGACCGTCAGTATTACGGCGAGGATTGCCCTGCTCCAGTGCGAAGTAAAAAGGCGTTAGAGGCGGAAGCAAAACTGGGGTACTAAAAAAAAGCGACCCCACCAGCACATCCTCGGCACACGTCAAGTCCACTACCGTTGCTACCTTCCGGTCCTGGCGGGATTCGCAGGTTGACGTTGCGAGGCTACCAATGAGGTCACCAGTCGGCTATTATACACATTAACTAATTAGATTCAAGTGATTGCTAGAATCCGCATTGAGAATCCGCCATGACTGCTCACAACCTACCTTCTTCATTAATACCCGCTGTTTGACCTCACCTTCGCTCGAAGACGTTGGCACTGATTTTGCCACCATTATTAGGGTTAAGTTTACTGACGAT
>JAAXIL010000177.1 GCA_012270355.1 Psychrobacter sp. | reverse complement strand
ATTACTCAAAAAGCATGAAATGGAATGCTTTTACTGAATCAAGGCAGTGTTCACTCAACATTTGCGATATGATGAATCTATATCTGATATCAGTCTAAAAGGAAATTTATCATGCGAAAACTTCTTTTACGCTCATCGCTTGCACTGACCTTGTCTGCCACCGCGTTGACTGGGTGTAGCAGTACGACTAATCCAGGCGTGATTGGAAGCGACCGTCAGCAACTACTTTTGGTATCTAGCGAGCAAGTGCTGCAATTATCGGCTCAAAGCTATAATCAAACCTTGCAAGAAGCCCGCAAAAAAGGCGTGTTAGATACTGATCCTGCGATGAAAGCTCGTTTAGAACGCATTGCTAATCGCTTGATTCCACAGGTGTCGGCTTACCGAGGCGATGCGGCTCGTTGGAATTGGGATGTTCATACCATTAAATCTGACCAACTCCACGCCTATGTAATGCCAGGTGGCAAAATCATGGTTTACCCGGGCATTGTTGACCGTCTGAACCTGACGGATGCGGAGATTGCTGCCATCATGGGTCACGAAATGGCACACGCCTTGCGTGAACATGCTCGTGAGCGGATGTCGAGCCAATATGCCACGCAAGCAGGCATTGGCATTGCTGCCAGTGTGTTTGGATTATCACAAGGACAAGCCCAGCTTGCTACCATTGCAGGCGATTTAGGTATCAGCCGTCCACACAGTCGAACCCAAGAGTCGGAAGCCGATAAGATTGGCTTGGTTCTCATGGCAAAAGCGGGCTATGATCCAAATGCATCACTCACTTTGTGGCAAAAAATGCAACGTGCCAGCAAAGGAGCACCGCCACAATTCTTAAGTACGCACCCGTCAAGTGGCAACCGCCTTGCCGCTCTTAGTGCATTGATTCCTGACGTGATGCCGTATTATAACCAAGCTCGCCAATAGTTTCTTTTATAACACTTCGTCAAAAAAAGCCAGTTTGCAACACTGGCTTTTTTATCATCTAAATTTCATCATTAAAATTCGCCATGACAACTTACGATCAAATCACCGATAAACTCTCTAGTCTTAATCCGTCGCATCTTGAACTCGTCAACGAATCGATGCAACACGCCGGTTATTTTGAGGGCAAAGAAAGCCATTTTAAGCTGACCTTGGTTAGTCCAGTATTTGAAGGTAAGCGTTTGGTAGCAAGGCATCAAAAGGTCTTTGAGGCGGTGCAACCTTTGTTGACAGCAAACGGGGGCACTGTCCATGCCCTTGCCATTCATGCCTATACGCCTGATGAGTGGCAGACGATGCAAACGCAAAACCAACCATCGCCTGCCAGTCCGCTTTGTGCCAGTCAACAGTCGCAGCAGTGATAAAATTAGGATTTACAAAGTCACTGATGCTAATATAGTGGTATGACACCATTTTTTGTAAAAGAGTGATGAATATGGTTAAGTTTGATTTGCTAAATGTCGGTTTTCTAAACGTTGGTTTGATGGGTGTCGCAATGTTGCTCGGCGGTTGTGCCAGCACAGGCGGTATGGGTGGATATGGTAATGTGACACCTCAGTATGTCCCGCCCTCAACTTATCAGAATTACAATTGCTCATCGCTTGCCAGCGAATATAACCGTATCGAAACCTATGCTCAGCAAACAGCTCGCCAGCAATCAGGCATTACGACAACAGGCGTGGGCGTTGGTATTTCGGCAGGGCGTTGGGGCATATCACCGAACATCAATATCGGTTTGGGCAAATCGGGTAACAACCAAGCTCGAGATGCCAAATTGTCCCGACTGTACGGAGAGCGTGATGCAGTGGTGCAGTCGGCTCGTATGCAAGGGTGCAGTTTTGCTCAAGGCTTGAAAATCTATGGTGAATAAACCGACGAATAATATGCCGAATGAACCAGCGAACCAAATAGAAAACACAATCCAATCTTCACACCATAAACCCTCACATCAACAGCGTGCAGACAGGCAGCGGGTGGTGATTACAGGCATGGGAGCGGTGACACCGCTTGGGTTAGATGTGGCAAGTTCTTGGGATAATTTAATTAAAGGTTTCAGTGGCATCACAACCATTCACCATTTCGATGTGACAGATTATCGCTCGCAAATCTCGGGTACTGTCAAAAACTTTGATATTACCCCTTATTTGTCTGCTAAAGAAGCAAAACGTTATGATAAATTTGTGCATTATGGCGTGGCGGCGGCAAGTATGGCATTGCATCATGCTGGCTTGATTGTAGACATTTCGCCAGAACTCACACCCTTGCAAGCCGTCAATCCTGAGCGGATGGGCGTGATCATTGGTTCGGGCATTGGTGGGTTACAGACACTTGAGGACAGCACCAACACCCTGAGTCAAAAGGGGGTGCGACGTGTATCGCCCTTTACCTTACCTGCGTCCATCATCAATATGACAGCAGGGCTTACGGCAATTAAGTTCGGAATTAAAGGGGCAAATCTTGCCACTGCCACCGCTTGCACCACCTCTGCCCATGCCATTGGTTTAGCCGCACGCCTGATTGCTTATGGCGATTGCGATGTGATGCTGGCAGGCGGTAGTGAAAAAGGGTCAAGTCCTGTCGGCATGGCAGGTTTTGCCAATATGGGGGCATTATCAACCCGTAATGACGACCCCGAGCAGGCAAGTCGCCCATTTGATAATGACCGTGACGGTTTTGTGCTCGGTGATGGGGCAGGGGTGTTGGTGCTAGAGAGCCTTGCTCATGCCAAAGCTCGAGGGGCGACCATTTTAGCGGAGTTGGCAGGGTTTGGCATGAGTGATGATGCTCACCATATTACCGCACCGCCTGCCGATGGCAATGGTGCGATAAGAGCGATGCAGTTGGCGATCAATGATGCAGGTGTTGATCCTTGCGAGGTGGGTTATATCAATGCCCACGGCACGAGTACGCCCGCAGGAGACATTGCTGAAGCCCTAGCCATTCAAACGGTATTTACCGATTGTGCCATGCAGCCCTTTGTTAGCTCAACAAAATCTGTCACGGGACATTTACTTGGGGCGGCAGGGGGCGTTGAAGCCATCTTCAGCATTTTGGCATTGACCGAACAAACCTTGCCACCGAGTGTCAATCTGTATCAGGTTGACCCAGCTTGTCAGCTTAACCATGTAATGCAAACTAAAACACCGCCAAACCCACTATGTTACGCCTTATCGAATAGTTTTGGCTTTGGTGGCACGAATGCGTCATTATTGTTTGCTCGTTATTCTGCGTAATTTAACTTAACTTTTATGTCCGATCTCACCGTTTATAAGCAAATTTATCCAAACCAGTGTCAAACACTCATAAAACTTGGATTTGCCAGCGTTATCAATGTGCGTCCTGATGGCGAGGCAGACAACCAGCCGAGCAGTGCCGTATTAGCAACCTCTTGTAAGCAAGCGGATTTAGACTATGCTCATGTGCCGTTTGTGAGTGCAAATGATAATGAGACAAACATAGTGCAAAACGACCCTCAAAGCTACTTGCATGGCGATAACCAAGCCGATAACCAAGTCAACAGTCTAGACGTTAATCTAGACGACACCTCAGAAAAGAACAATACTTGCCCACGCTTAAGCCATGCCACCATCAAACAATTTGCAGAAGCGTATCATACTTTGCCCAAACCAATTTTGATGTTTTGTGGCACAGGCAGTCGGGCAAAACTGCTGTATCAAACGGCGGTGTTAGAAGGTTTAATTTAACGTAAATTTGAATTCGAAAAGGATAATTTTCTATGAGTCATGACGTCAAGTTTTCAGGACAAATCACTCCAGAACAGGTGAATGACTTTGCCGAGCAAGGCATCAAAACCATCATCAATAACCGCCCCGATGGCGAAGCCCCAGATCAGCCGACCAGCGAGGCGATTGCTGAGGCATGCGAGCAAGCGGGGGTAGCGTATAAAGAAATTTCATTTGCAGGCAATGCGTTGACTCAATTGCATGTCGAAGAATTCGCCGAGTATTTCAACCAAGCAGAGCAACCCGTTTTGATGTTTTGTCGCACAGGCAATCGCTCAAACGGACTGTTTGAAGTTGCAAAGCAAATGGATTTGTTGGATGACCGAGAATAGACAGACTATTCCATGAATGGCTGACAATCAATGATTCCTCTAAAGCTGTTTAAACGTTATATTTTGGTCATTCTTATCCTGCTCATTTGGCAGGGGTGCGTTTATTTTGGGCTTGTGCCTGAATTTTTATTGCCATCCCCTTTGCAAATTGGTCAAGCCTTTATCGATGATTTTGGCTTGCTTATGCAACATGCCAAATACACCCTTGCCACTGCCTTTATCGGTACGGCTATCGGCTTGCTACTGAGTTTTGTGCTATCCATCAGCATGGATTTATCCAAAACCGTCAAGGATCTGGTATATCCCATTATTTTGCTCAATCAGACCATTCCTACCATTGCCATTGCCCCTTTGCTGATTATCTGGCTTGGCTATGGCATCACGCCAAAAGTGGTACTGGTGGTGCTGTCGGTATTTTTCCCCATCACCATTGCTCTTATCGACGGCTATCAGTCGGTGAGCCGTGAGCATCTCAACCTGTTCAAGTCCATGCAGGCAAGTCGCTATCAGACCTACCGCCATCTTAAAATTCCTGCCTCGATGCCGTCGTTTTTTATTGGGTTAAAAGTGGCATTGTCGTATGCACTCATCTCGGCGGTCATTGCTGAGTGGTTGGGCGGTTATTATGGGTTGGGCGTGTACATGACCCGTGTTCGCAAGTCGTATGATTTGGACAGTATGTTTGCGGTCATCTTTTTTATCAGTGTGTTGACGTTGTTGTTAATCGGACTGGTGAAATGGATACAACGGTGGGTCATGCGATATGAGTATGTGTGAGGGGATGATATAGTGGTTGATGTACTTGAGAGATAGCCAAAGCACTATGGTTTCGGTATAGTTTGACTATTTCTGAATCCCGTAAATCTAAATCTTTCTAATCTTTTGTAGGCGAAATAAATGACTTTTGTCCATGCGTCATCTCTTGAACTTCAACCTCATTCTTCCTTAAGCCGTCATTGGCAATTTCTGCAACTGATATTGGTGGTGGTTGCTAGTGTGCTATTGATGGCATGTCAACCCAAGCCCGAAAACTCGGCAGAAGCGACGGAGGCTCAAACGGAAGCCAACACCGCTACTGAGCCAACCGAATTTGTCATTTCGCTGGATTGGGTACCAAACACCAACCATACGGGACTATACGTTGCTCAAGAAAAGGGCTATTTTGCCGAGCAGGGTTTGGATGTGCAGATTGTGCAACCCAGTGAGGACAGTGCTTCGACGTTGGTGGCGGCAGGTCGAGCCGATTTGGGCGTGTATTTTCAGCCAAACATGGTGAGTAAGCTCGAAAAGGGCGTGCCGATTACGGCAGTGGCAGCGATTTTGCAACACAACACCTCAGGGTTGATGACGCTGGCAACCGATGACATAAACTCGCCCAAAGACCTAAACCGCAAACGCTACTCAACGTGGGAAGACCCGATTGACGACGCCACAGTGGCACATATTGTTGGTGATAATTTGGTCAAAATCCCTGGTGAAGCAACCGACGCTACCGCCGCCCTTCGCATGAACCAATTCGATTATATTTTGGCGTTTTATGGGTGGGATGGCATTCATGCCGACGTGCAAGGCGTGGATACCAAGTTCTTTTTTCTAAAAGACTACGAGCCAGCGTTTGACTATTATTCCCCTGTACTGATTGCCAATAATGAAGCCCTACAAAACAACCCTGAACCGATCAAAAAGGCATTGGATGCCATCGAAAAAGGCTATGTGTTTGCGGCAAATAACCCAAGCGAGGCGACAGATATTTTGCTTAAATATGCCCCCGAAACCAACGAAGAACTTGCCCGAGCCAGCCAAACTTATTTGTCTGGGCAGTATCTTAACGAAGCAGGGGAGTGGGGCAAGTTCGATTATAACCGTTGGAATCGGTTTTATGAGTGGGTAAGCGATCAAGGGTTGGTTGATGAGCCATTACCTCCACAGGCGGGCGTGAGTAATGATTACCTATAACCGATATCATACAACTGTGGATAGATATATAAGCTCACCGTGAATGACCCTGTCTTACAAATTGAAAATATCTCCCACACTTACGATGTTCAGCCTGTTTTCACTGACTTAAATTTGGCGGTGCAGACAGGCGAAATTGTGAGTATCGTGGGGGCAAGTGGCGTGGGCAAAACCACGCTATTTAACATTGTGGCAGGATTGATAAAGCCGACTTCAGGTCGGGTGTTTATCGCAGGGCAAAACCGCTCAGGGCAGGCGGGTCATGTGGGTTATATGCTACAAAAAGACTTGTTACTGCCATTCAAAACGGTTTACGACAATATCAGCCTACCCTTAACGCTGCAAAATAAGTCAAAAGCTAAACTCGCCGAAGCCATTGAGCCCA
>JAAXIL010000222.1:1688-6414 GCA_012270355.1 Psychrobacter sp. | reverse complement strand
AAAACCGTGCAATGCCCCGATAAGTTGCAATTATTGACCCAAAATAGGGCAATTATGGGTCAATTTCTACCGTTTATCGTTAAATTTGTTTGGCACAGGTGTTGCAGCGTCCTAAACACATCACGTTTTACTTTAATAGGTTTGTTTAGGAGTTTTTATCATGTCCTCATCCACAACTTTTTTGTCTGGCTTATTCACCACTGCTGTCGCTAACCGCACGGTCAATCCACTTAAAACCTGCAAAACCACTTTGCCAATTGCCCTGCTAGCAAGCATCAGCCTAGCAGGTTGCCAAAAACCTGCCGAGACGGAAGTGGTAGAAGGAGAAACTGCGGATGCCACGCCCGAAGTTATCGAAACGGCAACCTCGTCTGCTACGCCAGCCAGCGATGGCGACACCATTAAAGTGGGTATTTTGCATTCATTGTCTGGCACGATGGCAATTTCGGAAACCTCGCTTAAAGACACCGCCCTCATGACCATTGAGGAAATAAATGCAAACGGTGGCGTGATGGGTAAACAGCTTGAACCTGTGGTGGTTGACCCTGCCTCTGACTGGCCTTTATTTGCCGAAAAAGCCCGTCAGCTACTCACACAAGACGAAGTGGACGTTATTTTTGGCGGTTGGACATCGGTGTCGCGTAAATCGGTGCTACCTGTGGTTGAAGAATTAAACGGTTTAATGTTCTATCCCGTTCAGTATGAGGGGCAAGAGCAGTCGGAAAACATTTTTTACACAGGAGCGGCACCCAATCAACAAGCCATTCCTGCGGTTGAATATTTGATGAGTCCTGAGGGGGGTGGTGCTGAGCGGTTTGTTTTACTCGGTACAGATTACGTCTATCCCCGCACGACCAACCAAATTTTACGCGAATTTTTGAAGTCCAAAGGTGTGTCGGAAGACGACATCATGGAAGAGTACACGCCCTTTGGGTTTAGCAATTATCAAACCATTGTCGGCAACATCAAAAACTTTGCCACTGGCAAAAAAACGGCGGTGATTTCAACCATCAATGGCGATTCCAACGTGCCATTTTATCGGGAACTTGCCAACCAAGGCATGAAAGCGTCTGATATTCCAGTTATGGCATTTTCGGTGGGGGAAGAAGAGCTACGTGGTATCGATACCCAACCTCTCGAGGGGCATTTGGCGGCGTGGAACTACTTTATGTCGGTGAAAAACCCTGCCAACAGCGACTTTACTGCCAAATATAAAAAGTTTGCTACCGATAATAAGTTACCTAATGCCGATAAAGTGGTGACCAATGACCCGATGGAGGCGACCTATGTGGGCATCAATATGTGGAAACAAGCGGTTGAGAAAGCAGGCACGACCGACGTGGATGCGGTACGTACGGCAATGGCAGGACAAACCTTCGCTGCCCCATCGGGCTACACGCTCAAAATGGATGACGAAAACCATCACTTATGGAAACCCGTCATGATTGGTCAAATCCGTGCCGATGGGCAGTTTGATGTGGTGTATAAAACGCCTGAGGTCATTCGTGCTCAGCCTTGGAGTGAGTACATTCCTAAATAGCTGTCTGTATAGTTGACGTTAAGGTCATTGCTACTACTTAAGACAGCTAAAGCATAAGTCAGGCAATCTGCTTGGCTTATCCTTCCATAAAAATCTATCAAATTTAAGCCTTTGTGTTGCCGTCTGCATGTCGGTAAGGAGTTTTGATGTCTCAAAATTTACTATATGCCTTAAATCAACAGGCAACGTTTTCAAGTAGACACAGCCTCATGTTTGCGATGATGGTTTTGGCGGTGTTGCTTCATTGCATGCCCACTGCCCAAGCCGATACCAATCAGGCAAATGCTAATCAAACCAACCTGACGATAAATACCGATGACAACGCTAAGGCGATAACCGCGAAAGGCGATGCCGTGCAGACCTTTGTGGCAGCAGAGTTTGCTAAGCGGCAGGCGATGCTTGAGAGCTGGACGGGTTCGCCTGAATCGCTCGACACCTTAACCGAGCTGATTGAGACCGATGCTTTGTATACAGGCGATGGCGGTAAGACGTTTTTGCTTGAAACCGATGCCGAGGGCAAAGAGGTGTTGTTGTCTTATCCTGAGCGTACCGAGCTTGCAGATTGGCCCAGCGATTTGTCACAAGTGACCTTAACCAATGCCTTAAAATCATCGCTGATTTTTGGGCAGGCAAAGGTTAAATTAGCTTCCGATGAGCCAAAAACACGCCTTGAAGCGGTGCAGATTTTGGGTGAGAACTTAGAGCAAGTGGATCCATCATTGTTGCAAACGGCAATGGCGAATGAGTCAAATAGCGAGGTACAAGAGGCACTTGCCATGTTGCAGGCTCGCATGGCGTTGCAAGGTGGGACGGATGCCGAAAAATTAACCGCTTTGGATACATTAAGTTTAAGCGATAGCCCTGATGTGTTGGTGGAACTCAACAATGCATTGGCAAACGAAGCCGCGACCGAGGAATTTCAAACAGGATTGCTGTCTGCGGTAGCGGATGTGGAACGTCGCATCACCATCAGCACGTGGACGGGTCATGTGTTCACGGGACTCAGTACGGCAAGCATCCTGCTTTTGGCGGCATTGGGTTTGGCGATCACCTTTGGTTTGCTTGGTGTCATTAACATGGCTCATGGTGAACTGATTATGATTGGGGCGTATGCCACTTATGTGGTGCAAGGACTGTTTCAAACCTATGCCCCTGGTTTGCTGGGTTGGTATTTGCTGGCAGCAATTCCTGCGGCATTTTTAACCAGTGCGGTAATCGGCATGGTGATTGAACGCATCGTGATTCGTCCGCTGTATGGGCGAGAGCTGGAAACCTTGCTGGCTACCTTTGGCGTGAGTTTGATTTTAATGCAGGGGGTACGCATGGTGTTTGGGGCTCAAAACGTTGAGGTCAGCAACGTGGCGTGGCTCAGTGGGGCGTATCAGGTCACAAGCAGTTTGTCTTTGCCGTATAACCGCATTGCCATCATTGCCTTTACGGTGGCGGTGCTTGGAGTATTGATTTATTTGCTAAATAAAACCCGTTTTGGGCTATTTGTTCGAGCGGTGACACAAAATCGGCAGATGGCACGGGCGGTGGGCATTCGTTCCTCTCGTATCGACATGATGGCATTTGGGCTAGGCTCTGGCTTGGCAGGGCTGGCGGGTTGTGCGTTGGCTCAAGTCGGCAACGTGGGTCCTGACTTGGGGCAGACCTATATCATCGATGCGTTTTTGGTGGTGGTTGTTGGCGGTGTTGGGCAAGTATGGGGGGCGGTGCTGGCGGCTCTAGGTTTGGGCGTAAGTGGTACGGTGCTAGAGATTGGCATGGGGGCGGTGCTGGCTAAAATTCTGCTACTGGTGCTGGTGATTTTGTTTATTCAAAAACGTCCGCAAGGGTTATTTGCGTTAAAAGGTCGGTTTGTAGATTGATTGTATTGGTTGTGGTCTAAGTGAGAGAACATTATGAAATTGCTAAACGTGTCGTCAAACAAGCCTTATCAAAGCGTGATTATTGCCCTGTGCTTTTTGTTGGCGTTGCTGTTGCCTTGGTTACATTTGTTGCCGTCTGATTCGCCGTTTTATTTGTCGGCGTATTGGGTGACGCTGATTGGCAAGATTATGGCACTGGCAATGGTGGCATTGGCACTCGATTTGGTGTGGGGCTATGCGGGGATTTTGAGCCTTGGGCATGGGCTGTATTTTGCCCGTGGCGGTTATGCGTTTGGCATGTATTTGATGCGAGAGAAGGCAGGCGATGGCTTGCCTGATTTCATGCGGTTTTTAAGTTGGACAGAAATTCCTTGGTATTGGGCAGGCACGCAGCATTTTTGGTGGGCGGTCGCATTGGTGGTGTTGGTGCCTGCGGTGGTGGCGTTTGTGTTTGGGTTTTTTGCCTTCCGTTCCAAGATTAAAGGCGTTTATTTTTCCATCATCACGCAAGCGATGGTGTATGCAGCGGCGTTGTTGTTTTTTCGCAATGAGACAGGCTTCGGCGGTAATAGTGGCTTTTCTGGCTTTCCCACACTTTTGGGATGGTCCCTCACCGCCCCGCTGAGCCGTACGTTACTGTGTTGTACCACAGCGTTGTCGTTATTGGCAGCGTATTTGGGTTTGCGATATTTGATGAATCAGCCGTATGGACGGGTGTTAGGGGCAGTGCGAGACAGCGAAAACCGCTTGCAATTTTTGGGTTATCGCACATTGTGGTACAAGCTGTCGGCATGGACGCTGTCAGCTGTGATTGCAGGCATTGCTGGGGCGTTGTATGTGCCGCAAGTGGGCATTATCAACCCAAGCGAAATGAACCCTGTGAACTCGATTGAGATGGCGGTGTGGGTGGCGGCAGGTGGTCGTGGCACGCTGATTGGGGCAATTGTGGGAGCGGTGAGCGTCAATGGCATTTAGCCTGATTTTACGGGTGCAGATCCTGAAGTATCGCTACTGGTGCTGGGCAGTTGGTTTGTGGTAGTCACCTTGTTTATGCCCAATGGGATTGTGGGTTTATTTGATAAGTTTCGCCGTAAAAAGGCAGAGGATTGAGGGTATTTAAATAGTTGTTTGCATTGAGTGTGTCATTTTGATTTTGTCTCATGATAATAACAACTACCAAAACCTTCCCCTAGCCCCCTCCTTTTAAAGGAAGGAGAGGGCCGGGATGGGGGTTATGAAACTAAAAATTTTAAGGAATAAACATGGCTGTTATTAAGAAAAATCAGTCATAGGGTGACAGTGGGTCGGAACAAAT
>JAAXIL010000222.1:0-1678 GCA_012270355.1 Psychrobacter sp. | reverse complement strand
CAACAACTACCAAAACCTCCCCCTAACCCCCTCCTTTTAAAAAAGGGGCTGGGGTGGGGTTTATGAAACTAAAAATTTTAAGGAATAAACATGGCTTTACTTAAGAAAAAAAAGTCAAAGGTTGACAGTGCGACGGCACAAATCGATGCTCATGACCTTGATGCCAGACACATTGATGACAAAGATATTGACGACACTGGTGGGGCAAAACGAGCAAAACCTAATACGCCCGATTTTTCGCATGGGGTGGCGTTGTATCTTGAAGAGGTGAATGTGTGGTTTGATGCGTTTCAGGCGTTAAACAATTTGTCGCTGTATATTGAAGAAGGCGAGCTTCGGTGCATCATTGGTCCTAACGGGGCAGGTAAAACCACGTTGATGGACGTGATTACGGGCAAAACCCGCCCAACCACAGGTGAGGTGTTTTTTGGACAAACCTATGATTTAACCAAAATGGGCACCGAAGAAATTGCCGAGGCAGGCATTGGGCGTAAGTTCCAAAAACCGACGGTGTTTGAAAATTTTACCGTGCTCGATAATTTACTGCTTGCCGCCCCCAAAGACAAGCGAGCAAGAGCCAGTTTGAGCCGTAAACTGGATGCCGACACCCGTGCGGTGCTGGATGAAACGGTTGAACAAATTCGCTTGCAGAAATTTTTGCATAAACCTGCGGGTCTGCTCTCGCACGGGCAAAAGCAGTGGCTTGAGATTGGCATGCTACTGATGCAACGCCCCAAGCTGATTTTGCTTGACGAACCTGTGGCAGGCATGACGGATCATGAGACTGAACTGACTGCCGAGCTGTGTTTACGCCTAAAACAAAACCACACGCTTATGGTGGTGGAACACGACATGACCTTTATTGATGCCATCAGCGAAAAGGTTACGGTACTGGCTCAGGGGGCGATTTTAGCCGAAGGCACGCTTGCTGAAGTACAAGCTGATGAGGCGGTGATTGAAAGTTATTTGGGTCGTTAGGTGTTAAAGGGATAAGTTATGCTAGAAGTGAATGGGGTCAATCAATATTACGGTGGCAGTCATATTTTGCGGGATGTGTCCATGACTGCCCCTGTGGGCGAGTGTAGTGTGGTGCTTGGACGTAATGGCGTGGGCAAAACCACGTTACTAAAATGTTTGATGGGCATTTTGCCGATTAAATCAGGACAAATTTTATTAGATGGTAAAGACATCAGTAAATTATCGCCTGAAGCGAGGGTCAAAGCAGGTTTGGCGTATGTGCCACAAGGGCGAGATATTTTCTCAACCTTGTCGGTAGAAGAAAATATTTTGATTGGTATGGCAAAGTTTGGACATAGCAAAGCCAGCACCGTGCCCAAGCATCTGTATGATATTTTTCCCGTGCTGGATGAGATGAAACACCGACGGGGAGGAGATTTATCGGGTGGACAGCAGCAACAGCTTGCCATTGCTCGGGCATTAGCTTCCGAACCTCGGGTACTCATTTTGGATGAACCAACCGAGGGCATCCAGCCGTCGATTATTAAAGACATCGGACGGGTCATTCAAGGATTGGTACGCCAAAATGACATGGCGATTGTGCTGGTTGAGCAGTTTTATGAGTTTGCTGAAGAATTGGCAGACAATTATACCGTGTTATCTAGGGGGCAAGTGGTGTCGCAAGGTGGAGGGGCAGACATGGCGGCTAATGGCGTGCAAG